>NZ_JBEPCJ010000056.1:0-70973 GCF_040299565.1 Spirillospora sp. NPDC000708 | reverse complement strand
CAGCCATCGGCCTCATGACCCGCCGCCTGGCCCGCGGCGGACAGCCCGTCATCCGCCAAGCCCGGCGCCCCCTCGAATACCTATAACAAGATCCTTCTCAAACACGCACTAAGAGAGATTCAGATCATCTACTTCAGGGCGATGACTGCTCGTACGGCGGAAGCGCCGCAACTGAAAGGACAACCCAGCCAGTGAAGAGGTTCACCCTGCCTGGGACGGAAATCTCCGTCCCGAATGTCGTGCTCGGCCTCATGCGCATAGCAGAAAAGAGCGACACGGAGATCCGCGCGCTCGTGCGCGCCGCCCAGGAAGTCGGCATCGACTTCGTCGACCACGCCGATATCTACGGCCGGTCGCCGCACGAGTGCGAACGGCGATTCGCCGAGGCCATGCGGTTCACCGCCTCCGAACGCGACGCCGTCACCATCCAAACCAAAGTGGGCATCGTCGGAAGAGGTCCCTACTACGACCACTCCTACGAGCATGTCATCGCGGCGGTCGAAGAATCGCTACGCGCCTTGGACACAGATCGCATCGACATCCTGCTCTTGCACCGGCCCGACGCGCTCGTCGAGCCCGAAGAGGTCGCTCGGGCCTTCGACGAATTGGATGCCTCCGGGAAGGTGCGGGCGTTCGGTGTCTCCAACCACACTCCCGGCCAGATCGAGCTGCTCCGGCGCCACGTACGCCAGCCCATCGTTGTCAACCAGCTCCAGTTGTCGATCACCCACGCGCCGATCATCGCGCAGGGCCTGACGGCCAACATGGTGGGTGAACCTGAGTCGGTGACGCTCGACGGCGGCGGAGTCATCGATTACTGCCGACTCCACGACATCACCGTTCAGGCCTGGTCCCCGTTCCAGTCCGGGCGCGTCGATGGGGTCTTCCTTGGTGCGCCCGAGCACGCCGAACTCAACACGGTCATTGACCGGCTCGCCGCCGAGTACGGCGTGCCGCCCATCGCGATCGCCACCGCGTGGATCACCCGGCACCCCGCCCGTATGCAGGTCGTCCTCGGCACCACCACTCCCGACCGAGTAGCTGGGGCGGCCCAGGGCTCCGATCTCCCTCTCACCCGTGCCGAGTGGTACGACCTCTTCCGGGCCGCTGGCCACCGCCTTCCATGATCGGCCGCCGGACAACGGTGTCGCTCGCTCTGGACAGCGAACAGGTCCACTCGCGCCTGCTCGACGTACTGGCGGCGGGCTAGGGTTTGTCCGGTGGATCTTGGTCCTCCGGCTTGATAGTTGGCGCCCATCCGCTAAGGCGGATCCACACAACGCTGTCACCCGGCCGTATCCGAACCGCGTCGCCAACTTGGAGTCTCGCCAGCACCTCAAAGACGGCGCCGAGCGCCTCTTCACGGTCAGCCGCCGGATCGACGTCCACGTCGAGGTTGGAGAAGCCGAGCCCCGTACCAGCACCGCTCACTTCACCTCGACCCGCCAATGCCTCGTTCAGGTCGTCCTCGACATCATCACGGTCGACTCCTTCTGGCAACGGCCGATCGATGACGAGCTCGATGAAGTCCACCCGGTCATATTGACGTTCCCAGACCAACACCCGCCAGGCCGACAGTACCGAGGATCAAGCTCTACCGGACGCGGCCTAGCAACCAGCCCAGCCACAGCATCCCCATCGTCCTCCACCCTCGCCAAGATCATCCTACTTCCACGAGTACTCGACAGACCTGCCAGGGTGACGGGTGCGGGGCCAGCAAGGTCCACGAGCGAGTGTCTGGCTGGGTCGATCACGGCGCGGATGGCGCCCGCTTGCGCCCTTGACCTCGGCCCGCAGTTCCTCGTTGGTCAGCTCGGGCTGGGGCCAGCGCTCCTTTGACTGGTTGGCCTGACCAGGCCATTGCGGTTTCCTCGCCTTGTCGCGGGCGCGCGGCGCGAAACATACTCGGCTGACATCCCAACGGCGGCGGTGAGGTCTGTGTGGACCGGATTCGGCGTGATGTCGCCTTGTCGAACGTCCGCAGGCGGCTGGCGGCCGTCGAGCGGTCCGGGGACGCCGCGCCGCTGTTCGACGACGAGGCCGTCCGCGACGCGGCCGAGCTGGTGGAGTACGCGCGCGAGCATCCCTCCGACGCGCTGCCGGGCCTGGCGGCGGCGGGACGGCTGTACTGGAAGCGGTACCTGAGCGTGGTCGGCCGGGGCCGCGGCACCGACAACCCCGACTTCGTCGCCGTGCTGGCCTTGCTGGCGCCGGTGTACGCGGCCGACCGCGCGGCGGTCCCGCAGCCGCTCTGGCGCACACTGCGGGAGGTCGGGGACGGCTTCACCCAGTCGAGCCTCGTCGCGCAGGCCCCGGACGAGCTGCTCGACAGCGTGGCCGGCCTGGTCTCCGCCGGACCCGAGCACGCCGACTACGCCGAGGCCGCCACGCGCATCGCCGACGCGGCGACGGTCATGCTGCCGCGCGATCACCCCGTGCGTCCGCTGCTGGCGTCGGAGCTGGCCGTCGCCCTCGACCTCCGGTACCAGCACGAGGACGAGCAGGAATACCTCGACCGGGCCGTCGCCGTGGCCGCCGAGGCCGCGGCGGAGGCGCGCGGGCCGGTGCCGCTGTCGCGGCTCGGGCTGATCTCGTGGCGGCGGTACATGGTGGCCGGCGAGCGCGCCGACCTCGACCGGGCGGTGGAGGCGAACCGCGCCGCGGTGGACGCGGCGCGCCCCTCCGACCCGTCACTGGCGGGGTGCCTGCACAACCTGGCGCTGTCGCTGGACTCGCTCGCCGACCTGACCCGCGACCTCGACCTCTTCGAGGAGGCCGTGCTCGCGTCCCGGGAGGCGGTCGGCCTCACCGACCCCGCCCGCCCGATTGCGCTGCAGCACAAGGTCCTGCTGGTGAGCCTGCTCACCGACCGGTACACGGTCTATGGCGAACCGGGGGACCTGGACGAGGCCCTGCGGCTCGGGCGGGCCGCCACCGCGTCCGCCCGAGCCGGCGCCCCGGCCCTCGACACGATGCGGGCCGTCCTGGACAGGGCCGAGGAGCTCAATGCCGATCTTCCGTAGGAGCGCACCGCGGTTCCAGAACGCCCGCCAGGTCCTCACCCTGCGCGCCGAGGACGACCGGGAGGCGGTCGTGTTCACGGCACAGCGCCGGGACCGCACCCATCACCTTGTGGTGATCGCGTCTCCCGGGCGGACCGTGCCCTACACGACGATGCCGGCGGACATCCTCGCCGACCTCTTCGCCGGTCTGTGGGGCGAGGACGCTGGGAAAGCCTCCGAGCGGTCCGGTGGCACGGCCGCCGAAGCGCTCGTCCTGCTCGAACAGGCCGACGCCGAAGGGCAGTACCGGTCGCTGCCGTACGTCCTGCCCGATCCGCCGGATCCGCGGGTGCTCGCCGGGAACGCCCTCGCCGACACCACGGAGCCCGTGACCGCGCGCGGCCCGTACCGGGTGCCGTGGACCCTGGCGGTCGCGTACGTCGTCTCGGGACGATTCGTCGGCCGCCCGCAGCGGTTCGCGCTGGTCACCGGGGATCGCAGCCACTGGGTGGTGACGGACGGCGACCCGGGTGCCAGGCTGCGCCGCCTCTTCCACGACGTGATGGCCGCGCCCGAGTCCTCGGACGGCCTGAGCTGGCTCGCCGAACCTCCCGTGCCCGTCGCCCCCTGGACGTTCGTGCCTGAAGCGCTGGCGTCGGCATCCTCGCCCGCCGAGCTGACGCCCGCCGAGTTCGGCCGCGCCGTCCTGACCGCGACGACCGTCCACCGGCACGCCGGGCTGACGTACCGGTGGCGCGGCCTGGACGGCGACGGCGGGCACGCCGTCCACTACCGCCGCGACGACGACGAGCCCTGGACGTCCGCGACCCGGGACGCATGGCCGCCGAGCGACGTCGTCGTCGAGACGTTCGCGGCGGCCTGGGACGCCCGGCAGCGGATGTACGCCGCCGAGTACCTGCGCAGCGCCGTCCAGCTCGCGCAGGACGACCGGCTGGAGGAGGCGTTCCGCCAGTTCGCCTTCCACGTCCGGATGGCCCGCCCGGACACCGCCGAAGACGCCCGGGGCACGCTCGGAGGCGCGTTGGTCGTCGGGTACGCGCTGTACCAAGGCGAGCATCCGGACCTGGCCGAATGGGTCGCGACCAACGCGGCCTCACTCGCCGAGCGGTTCGCCGAGCACGACTTAAGGCGGCACCTGCTGAGGCTGGCCGCCATGGCGTGCGAGTCCCTCACCCAGCGCGCCGAGTCGCTGCTGCACTACGAGCAGGCCCTCGCCATCGACGCGCCCTTCGACGACCCCGTCCTGGAACGCGACCTGAACCTCGACTACGTGACGACGACCGTCCGGCTCATGGGCGACCACGAACCGGAAGGCCTGTTCCGCCGGGAACTCGAACCCGAGATGGCCGCGCTGCTGGGCAAGGCGGCCCGCCGCCTCGACCGCGCCGCCGGGCTCGTCGCCGCCGAACCCGCCGAGCGCAGCGGCTGGGCCCGCCTCGCCGTCGCCGTCTACCGGTGGCGGCTGCGCGACCTGGCCGGTGAGCACGAGGCCGCGGCGGCAGGCCTCGCCGGGCTGCTCGCCGACCCGGCCCTGGAACCGCACGGGCCGCTGCGGCAGAGCGCGGTGGTGTTCCGGCTCATGGCGCTCTGCAAGCTCGCCGACCAGGACCCCGCCTGGGCGGACCGCTACACCGAGGCGCTCACCGGGCCCGAAAGCGAAGGGCTGGAGGGGGACCGCGCCTGCGTGTACCTCGCCCTGCGCGCCGACCAGCTCGCCGGGCAGAGCGACGCCTACGAGGCCTTCACTAACGCCCTCCTCGCCCACCGGATCCAGCTGGCCGCTGACCGGCAGCGGATCCGGCAGCCGCGTCCCGGCGAACGGCACACCGGATGGCTCGCCATCGACGCCCTGGCGCGACTGCACTACCTGTCCGTGCTGATGATCCTGCAGGAGGGGGACAACCCCGACACCCGTTTCACCGGCCGTATCCGCATCCTCGTCACCGAGAGCGCCAAGGGCCGCTGGTTCCGGCGCGACCTCAGCCGCGGGCTGCGCACCGAGCCCGACGGCGCCCTGGTCTACGCGCCGGTCCGCGGCGCTGACGAGGGCCTGGACGAACGCCTGACCTGGACGCTCGACCTCCCCGCCGCGGAGGACGAGGTCACCGCCGGCCGCACCGCCCGGCGCCGTCTCGCCCCCGAGCCCCTCCTCCCGCCCGAGGCGGCCGACCCGTCCGGCCCCCAGGACCTGCGCGTGTTCGCCGACGCGTTCCCCGACTTCGACCTGACCGCGCTGCGCTCCCGGCTCCCCGAGGGGACCGCGCTGCTGTCCTTCTACGCCGCCCGCGACGTCAGCTACGTGATCTGCCTGACGCCCGGCCGCACCGCCAGCCTCCAGATCGATGTACCGCTGGACGGCCTCACCCGCGCGGCTATGTCTCTGCAGGCGGCGTTCTCCGGCACGGGCCTGCACGGCCGCATCGACCCCGACCGCCCGTTCGCCATGGACGACCGGCTCTACGCCCCCGTCCGGGACCTCGGATCGTGGCTGCATGAACTCGTCCCGATCCTCCGGGACGCACCGCTCATCATGATCGCCCCGCACGCGGCCTGGCACAACATCCCCGTGCACGCCCTGCTGCTGCCGGAGCTGTGGGAGACCGGCCGCAACCCGGCCCTGACCTACGTGCCCAGCATCGGCGTCGCCGAGGACCTGCTGCGCCGCGCCGCGGAGCGCCCGTCGGCTGTCGCCACCGCCGCGGTCGCGGCCGTCCCGGCGCGGGCCGCCGAGGTGGAGCAGTTCACCGGCTGCCGGGAGCGGATCGCCGCGGCGCTGCGCGGCTCCGGCGTCCGCGTGGACGAGCCGTCCGCGCGCGACGCCACACCGGACGAGGTGATGTCCGTCCTCGCGAAGACCGACCTCGTCCACGTCCTGGCTCATGGCTGGTACCGCGACAACGCCGAGGCGATGGACTCCGGCCTGGCCCTCGCCCGGACCCGGACCGACGACGGCCGGCTGTCCGGGCGCGACCTGCTCGGCGGTGCGATGGCCGCCGCTCACGTCACCTTCCAGGCGTGCTCGCTCGGACGCGTCGTCGTCTCCGCCGGCGACGACCAGTGGGGGCCCGCGCGGGCCGCCCTGCTCGCGGGCGCCGACAGCGTCCTCGCCCCAATGTGGGACGTCGACCTGCGCTCATCGACGGAACTGATCGCCCGCTTCTACGAGTCCTACCTGAAGGGCGGCGCCACCAAGGCGCGCGCCTTCACCGAAGCGCAGCGGACGATATACCAGTCCGGCGACGCCTGGCGGCACCCCTACCACTGGGCCGCCTTCAAACTGACGGGGGTCTGACCATGCCCGAGCTCGAACCCGCCCTCGCCTCGCTCACCGACGCGCAGGTGGCGCAGGTCCTGCAGCACCTGTTCAGCCGCTTCGATGACAGCGAGGTCCCGGCGGTCACCCAGGACGAGATCGACGCCCGCGTCAGCGCCGACCGCGCGTTCCTCGGCGAGCTGGCGGCCACCGCCGGCCCCCCGCCCGCCGCGCCCGGAGACGGCGACGTCCGCGCCCTGATCGCGGCGCTGGCGGAGGCCGTCCCGGAGACCCGCCCGGCCATCGACGCCGCCATTGCCAGAGCCGAATCCGAACGCACCCTGCCGATCGACCACGACACCGCCCTGAGCGTCCTGGCGATAGCGACGTCGGCAGCGATCCTGCGCCCCAGGTTCAGCTTTCGCCGCACGAGGAAGGAGGACGGCGACGACCTCCAGATCGACCTGGACATCCGGGGCACCCAGGGCATGGGCCGCGTCCTGGACATCATCACGCGCTTCCTGAACCTATGAACCCTTCAGAACGCCCCGTCGTGACTGAACCAGCGCACCGCGATCCGCCGTTGAAAGGGACCGTCGGCAGTGACGGACTTCGGTCACGTCGCTGGGAGAACTCGCTGGAAGAAAGGCTCAAGTTCAGCAGCACTTCACCCGTGCCTGTGCTCAACGGGCTCCTGGAGGGCTTCCGAAAGAAGGGGCGCTCTGCGATCCACCTCGTGAGCGCATAGCTCCCGAGGGCCGGGACAGTCGAGGCGAGACACCACGCCGAGTCGCTACGGAGAGTGATGGAAACTGGGAGGTGAACCTGTGACCTCGTTTGGGCGGGAGGGAGGTGATCTCCCAAAATCCTCCCACTCGATCACTGAGGCCCTCTCGCGTACTCGCGGGAGGGCCTGTGTAGTAGGGGTGGGCGATACTGGGTTCGAACCAGTGACCTCTTCGGTGTGAACGAAGCGCTCTCCCACTGAGCTAATCGCCCCGGCGGAACGTCCCGTGGGGCGTTCCGACGTCCGAAACTCTAGCGCATGTCGGGGGGTGCTCGCTCATCGAGCGCGGCGATCAGCGGGCGTGGGCGGGGGCGGTGTCGCGGCCGCCGGGGTGGCGGTGGCGCCAGACGACGAAGATCGTGGTGGCGACCAGGGACCAGGCGGCCAGCACGATGAACGGCAGGACGTGCTGGTGGGAGTGGAAGTAGATGGCGGTGTGCTGGGCGTTCACGGACGCGCCGGGCGGGAGCCAGCGGCCGATCAGGCCGAGGGGGGACGGCAGCAGGGGCCAGGAGACGGCGCCGCCGGAGGACGGGTTGCCGATCAGGACCATCAGGCCCCAGGTGGGGATCATGGCCCAGCGGCCGACGAGGGTGTTGAACATCGTGAAGACCATGCCGCTGGTGAACATGGTGAGGGCGCAGATGCCCCAGGACTCCTTGAAGGGGAGGTCCAGGACGCCGAGGAGGCCGTCGACGACGGCGCAGATCGCCAGGCCGCCGAGGACGGCGTAGGCGGCGATGAAGGAGATGCGCTCGCCGGCGTTGAGGGCGCGGGCGTGCACGCTGAGCTGGATGGCGCCCACGAAGCCGATGATCACCGAGGCGAGGGAGATGTAGAAGATCGCCAAGCCCTGGGGGTCGGTGGGCTGGAGCGGCTTGATGTCGCGGACGGTGAGGGGCACGCCGGTCTTCTGGCCGGCGATCGGGGCGGCCTGGGTGAGCAGGCGGGAGACCGAGGCGCCGGCGGCGGCCGCGACGTCCAGTTGGGCGCGGTCGCCCTGCAGGACGAGGATCGCGAACTCGCGCTGCTCGTCGACGGCGGCGCGGGCGGCGGCGTAGGTGGCGTAGTGGCGGATGGACAGGGAGGTGTCGAGGCCCGCGTCGAGGGCCTGGACGAGGTGGGCGGACTCCCCGTGGCCGGTGACGGCCATGGGGACGTGGCGGGGGGCGGGGTTGGCCATCGCGTAGCAGTAGGAGCCGGCGAAAAGGCCCGCGGCGGCGGCGAGGATGAACAGCAGGACGACGGCGGGGAGGAACGGGGACTCCCGGAAGGCCGTCCAGTGCTCGCGTACCGACCGGTGACGGGCGTGATCCATGTGATCACGCTAGGTGATCGGAGGTCAGTTCCAGAAGGTGAGGTCCTCGACGTTCCACGGCAGGGCGAAGCCGTAGGCGGCGAGGTAGCCGACGACGAGGGCGCCGGCGAGGACGCCTCCGGTGGCGCCGAGGACGGTGTTGCGGCGGCGTTTGCGGGGGTCGAGGGCCTTCTCCTTGGCGCGCTCGGCGGCGGCCTTGGCGCGGTGCAGGGCGGTCTGGGCCCAGGCGAACTCGGTGGCGAGGATGGCCAGGCCGAGGACGATCCCGACGATGCCGGGGCCGGGGGTGACCATCATGACGAGGCCGCCGGCGAGGACGGTCGCGCCGACCGCGAAGACGCCCGCGCGCCAGGCGGTGTTGAGGATCGGGTTGCGCCGGATGGTCTCGCGGAAGCGCCGCACGGGGCCGGATTCGCCCGGTGGAGCGTCCTTTTCATCATTAATTGTCACAGTTTTACCCTTGGCCAGAAGATCGCCGCCTCACGGTGCGAGCCTACCCGGCCGCGGCGGGTCCGCGGCGGACGTCGGCCTTCTGGCGAAGATCGGCTTTTGCGCAGGTCAGGAGCCGGTTTTGCGAGCGTGAGATGGATCACACCACCCGGGGGGCATGGAATGTCGGACCGCGGCGCGGCAGTTAGGCGTCATAGATCGGGGGGACATCCGTGTGAGGGAGAAGCACTCACCGGAGCACCCCGCGAGCCAGCGGGACCGACGTTAGAGGGAATGGCCATGAACAGCAGTACCACAGTCTCAGCGGAGCTGGGCCTTCGTCTCGTCGTCCCCGACCGCACGAGCGTTCCCCTGCTCGCCGGGCTGGAGTACGCGGCCGACGACCCGTACGCGATCCGGATGGCGTTCTACGTGGGCGACGACGAGCCGGTGGAGTGGATCTTCGCACGGGAGCTGCTCACCGTGGGGATCGTGCGCAAGGTCGGGGACGGGGACGTCGAGGTCTGGCCGGCCCGGGACGACGGGACGTTGAACATCGCGTTGTCGTCGCCGTTCGGCAACGCCCTGTTCGAGGTGCCGCTCCCGCCCCTGGCCGACTTCCTGCACCGCACCTACCAGGCCGTCCCGGCCGGGGAGGAGAGCGAGTTCATCGACATCGACGACGAGCTGGAGAACCTGCTCTGGCCGTCGTGATCACTCTGACAGCCGGGCCATGTGGCGCATCTTGTTCATCGCGTCCAGGGCGGCGACCTTGTACGACTCGGCCAGCGTGGGGTAGTTGAACACCGCGTTGACCAGGTAGTCGACGGTGCCGCCCAGGCCCATGACCGTCTGCCCGATGTGCACCAGCTCCGTGGCCCCGGTGCCGAAGACGTGCACGCCGAGGAGCCTGCGGTCGTCCGGGGAGACCAGGAGCTTGAGCATCCCGTAGGAATCGCCGATGATCTGGCCGCGGGCCAGCTCGCGGTAGCGCGACACGCCGACCTCGAAGGGCACCTTGGCCTCGGTCAGGGCGTCCTCGGTACGGCCGACGAAGCTGATCTCCGGGATGGTGTAGATCCCGATCGGCTGCAGGTCGATGATGTCCGACACCGGCTCGCCGCACGCGTGGTGGGCCGCGAGGCGTCCCTGCTCCATCGAGGTGGCCGCCAGGGACGGGAAGCCGATCACGTCGCCGACGGCGTAGATGTGCGGGACCTCGGTGCGGTAGTGCTCGTCCACCTTGATGCGGCCGCGGCGGTCCGCGGCGAGCCCCGCCGCCTCCAGCTGCAGGCCGTCCGTCATGCCCTGGCGCCCGGCGGAGTACATCACGGTGTCGGCGGGGATGCGCTTGCCGCTCTCCAGCACGGTGATCGCGCCGCGCGCCATCCGCTCGACGGACGCGACGGTCTCCCCGAACCGGAAGGTGACCGCGAGGTCGCGCAGGTGGTACTTGAGGGCCTCGACGATCTCCAGGTCGCAGAACTCCAGCATCCGCTCGCGCCGCTCGACCACGGTGACCTTGGTGCCGAGCGCGGCGAACATCGAGGCGTACTCGATGCCGATGACCCCGGCGCCGACCACGACCATCGTCTCGGGGACGTGGTCCAGGTTGATGATGCCGTCCGAGTCGATGATCGTCTTCTCGTCGAACGCGACGCTCTCCGGGCGCGCGGGGCGGGTGCCGGTCGCGATCACGATGCGGTCGGCGGTGACCTTCTGCTCCCGCCCGCCCGGCTCCCGGCCGCCGGAGACGGCGACCGCGTTCGGCTCGACGAACCGGCCGGTGCCCGGCAGCACGGTGACGTGGTTGCGGGCCAGCTGGCTGCGGATCACGTCGGTCTCCCGGCCGATGACGTGCTGGGTCCGCATGCCGAGGTCGGCGACCGTGATGTCGTCCTTGACCCGGTAGCTCTGGCCGTACAGCTCGCGCTGGTTGAGGCCTGTGAGGTAGAGGACGGCCTCGCGGAGGGTCTTGGACGGGATCGTCCCGGTGTTGATGCAGACCCCGCCCATCATCTCGCGGCGATCGACGACGGCCACCTTCCGGCCGAGCTTGGCGGCGGCGATGGCCGCCCGCTGCCCGCCGGGGCCCGAACCGAGGACGAGGAGATCGAAGTCATTCACGTTTCCAGTCTGACCGGGGGCCGCGCCCGGCATAAGGGTTTCCCGGGGACGAATCGCGATCTTCACGGCCTACCCTGGCCGTCGAGCGGACACAGGGAGATCAGGAAGCGGGGGCAGGGGTAGGTCATGAGCATGCGGATGCTGGGGATCGACATCGGCGGGTCGGGGATCAAGGGCGCCCCGGTCGACCTGTCCACCGGGGAGCTGGCCGAGGACCGGTACCGGGTCGCGACGCCGCAGCCGTCCGAGCCCGGCCCGGTGGCCGAGGTGGTCGCCGACGTGGTCCGGCACTTCGGGTGGGACGGGCCGGTCGGCGTCACCTACCCGGGCGTGGTGATCGACGGGGTGACGCTGTCGGCGGCGAACGTGTCGGAGCGCTGGCTGGGGCTGGACGCGGCGTCGCTCATGGCGGACGCGACCGGGCGGGACATCACCCTGCTGAACGACGCGGACGCGGCCGGGGTCGCGGAGATGCGGCTCGGCGCGGGACGCGATCGCAAGGGCACGGTGGTGGTGCTGACGCTCGGGACGGGCATCGGCAGCGCGCTGTTCACCGACGGGGTGCTGGTGCCGAACACCGAGTTCGGGCACATCGAGATCCGCGGGAAGGACGCCGAGGTGCGGGCGTCGGCGAAGGCCCGCGAGGAGCACGACCTCGGCTGGGAGCGGTGGGCGAAGCGACTGAGCGAGTACATGGCGCGGCTGGAGGCGCTGATCTCGCCGTCGCTGATCATCGTGGGCGGCGGGGTGAGCAAGAAGGCGGACCGGTTCGTCCCGCTGATCGAGGGCGTGCGGGCGCCGATCGTCCCGGCGCGGCTGGTGAACAACGCCGGGATCGTCGGCGCGGCGATGGCGGCGGCCGCGGCGCATCCGGCCGAGGCCGCCCGCTGACCTCCGCCGCCTCCGCCCGCCTCAGCGCATCCGGAGGCGGACCGTGGCGATCTCCCAGGGGCGCAGTGCCAGCGCGAACGTCCCGGCGTGCACGTCGAGCGGTACGCCGGGGCGTCCGCGCAGGTCGGCGCGGGTGGCCTCGGTGAACGCCCCGCGCAGCACGGCGGTGGTCGGCACGGGCGTCTCGGCGACCATCCGCGCCTCGATCCAGCCGTCGCCGCGGGGGCGCAGCGAGGTCATGGCGACGCCGGGGCCGGTGATCGAGACGCCGTCCCGGGACGGCGGGGCGGGCGCGTCCGCCGGGCCGTAGCCGGCGGCGGCGAGCAGGTCGTGCCGGTACCGCTCGGCGGCCTCCACCACGTCGTCGCCGGGCCGGTCGCCGCCGTACGGCATGATCGCCATCCCGACCGTCCGCTCGCCGCGGGACTGGGCGCCCGGGGTCGGCAGCTGCGGGCCGGCGGGCTGGTCGCGGTAGGCGTTGCGGTCGCGGGACAGGTAGCCGATCGAGCGCATCAGGGTGAGGGCGATCTCGCGGCCGCCGCCGGTGACCTCGTACTCGGTGGCGTGCTCCAGCAGGACGGCCAGGCCGCCGGCGGCGACGAACCCGTTCGCGGGGTAGGTCGGCAGCGGCCGCTCCCCGAACCCGCCCTCGGCCGTCAGCCCGCGCTCGACGATCGCGAACTGCCCTTCGGCGAACGACGACCCCGCCTGCCGGGGCAGCGCCGCGTGCAGCCGGACGCGGTGGTCGGCGCAGCGGTTGTCGAAGGTGACGCGCAGCCGCAGGAACGGCTCGCCGGCGCGCAGCTCGGCGCGGGTGACGACGGTGACCTCCTCCTCCGTCTCGGACCGGGCGCCGGCCGCGGCGTCGCCGTGCGCGGGCCAGCGGTACGTCCGGACGATGTCGAGCGCGGCGACGAGCGGCCCGTCCCAGACCGGCTCGACGCGGACCGACTCCGGCGCGCCGACGAGGCGGTCCGCGGCGGGCGGGGCGTGGTTGTAGGAGTCGCCGAGGTCGCCGCCGTCCACGATCCGGCCGATGCCCTCGATCACGGCGCCGCCGGGCGTGCGCAGCCCGATCGTGCCGCCGTCGCGGACCTCGGCGCGCAGCAGCCCGTTGTCCAGGGCGTGCCCGTCGGTCCTGACCGGATCGTCGACGGCCGCCGGGGCGCCCGTGCGGACGGCCGCCAGCCCCAGCGCGGGCACCTCGACGAGCGCGGCGACGCTCCGGCGCGGGTCGGCCAGGATCCGGACCCGCCACTCCCCCTCGGCGCCGCTCAGCGCCTCCCGCACGTCGCCGATGTCGAACGGGGTGTCCGCGCGGGCCGTGACGTGGAAGGTGAGCGTGCGGTCGTCCCGCGACACCGACCAGTCGCGGATCTCCTGCCCGAACAGGACCCGCCCGTAGACCCGCTCCAGCAGGACGGGCAGGGCGGACGCGGGGTGGACGGCATCGTCCAGCACGGTCGGCGCGGTCTCCAGCACCTGGACGGGCACCGGGCGGCCGTCGCCCGTCTCCAGCCCCGGCTCGCCGCCGCCGGGGACGTCGAGGAACACCAGCCCGGTCCGGGCGTCCGGGGTCGGGTTGAACACCAGGTGCGCGCCGAGCGGCACGGACGCGGCGCGCTCGGCGGTGACCAGGTCGCAGACGGCCCGGCCGAGCTGCTCGGCCTCGGCCATCCGGGCGGCGACCTGCTCGGCGGTCTCGTCGCTGCCGCAGCCGGTGACGGAGTCGTGGCAGCTGACCTCGACGAGGCGCCGCCAGGCCAGGTCGAGGAACCGCTGCGCGTCGCCCGTGTACCAGAGCGCGGCGAGCGGTTCGGCGTACCGTTCGACGAGCCGCTCGGCGCGTCCCATCAGCTGCTTCAGCCGGGGCCGCACCGAGATCACGCCGGGCAGGATGTTGGCGCGGGCGTGCGAGCGCAGCTCCCCGCGCACCCGGGTCAGGCCGGTCGTGGACGGGTCCTGGCCCGCGAAGTACCCGGCGAGGGTGTCCAGCCGCATGGGGACGCCGGCGCCGCCGACGCGGTCGGCGAGGTCGGCGGCGGGCGCGGTGTGGTCGGCGCCGTACATCGCCAGCAGCGGGCCGCCGTCGGGGTACCAGGGGCCCATCGCCTCGGCGAACCCGGCGGCGCGGCCGGGCAGCAGCGACGCGCCGTCCGCGAAGTCCTCGAACATCGACGCGGCGTTGCCGTAGCCGCCCTCGGGCAGGTACTGGGTGCGGACCGCGGTGCCGTCCGGCGCCTCCCACGCGAACGACCTGGCCCGGACCCGGTCGGGGACGCCGCGCCACACGCACGCGTGCTCGATCCCCGCGAGCCGGAGGATCTGCGGGGTCTGCGCGCAGTGCCCGAACTGGTCGGGCAGGTAGCCGACCATCATCGCCGCGCCCAGCTCCTCGGCGCGGCGCATCCCGAGTTCGAGGTTGCGGACGATGTTCTCTCCCGAGCACAGGAACTCGTCGTGCAGGATCTGCCAGGGGCCGACGGCGAGGCGCCCGTCCCGGACCAGCGCGGCGACCCGCTCGCGCCGCTCGGGGCGGATCTCCAGGTAGTCGTCGACGGCGGCCATCTGGCCGTCGAGGGTGAAGCGCCAGCGCGGGTCGGCCTCCATCCGGTCGACGACGCCGTCCATCAGCGACACCAGCCGCAGCCGGAACCGCTGGAACGGCAGGTACCACTCGCGGTCCCAGTGGGTGTGGGGCACGACGACGATCTCGGGGGCGTTCAGCCGCACAGTGCGATCACCTCGTTCTCGTGGGATTCCAGCCGGTGCATGCCCGGTCCCTCCGCCGGGACCCGGACCTTGTCGCCCCGGACGGCGAGGCGCCGCCCGTCCGGCCGGACGAGGACGGTGCCGTCGGCGTCCAGCGCGATCAGGTCGTCCTCGACGCGCAGCAGGACCGGCGCGTCCGGGCCCGCGGAGATCGCCACCCGCCCGGCGGCGAGCGCGTCGAGCACCCGGTCCTCCTCGGCGAGCGCCCAGGTGACGGGCTCGCCGAGGTTCTTGAACTGGGCGGGGTCGTGGAAGTCGCTGCCGCCGAGCGGGACGACCCCGGTGGGCCGCCACACGTCCGCCCAGGCCAGCGGGGCGCCCCAGCGCCGGTCCCACCAGGACGGGTGCCAGATCTCGGCGAACCTCGGCCGCGACTCGGGCGGCAGCGGCCGGCGCCACGCGCAGTCGCCGCTGAGCGGATGGTTGATCGACATCAGGCCGCCGCGCGCCTCCGCGAACGCGGCCCAGTCGGCGCTCGGGCGGCGGAAGTCGACCCAGCCGGTGTCGCCGAACACGTTCGCGTGCCCGAGGTCGGTGGTGACCTCCTGGCCGGGCAGCAGCAGGACGCCCGCGTGGGCGCCGGCGGCGGGCAGCTCGGGATGGTGGCTGACGGTGTTGTGGTCGGTCACCGCGAGGTAGTCCAGCCCGCGCGACGCGGCGAGGCAGGCCAGTTCGTGGACGGTGAGCGTCCCGTCGCTGTGCACGGTGTGCGAGTGCAGGTCCCCCGCGAGCCACCGCATGCCGGACGGGGCGGGCGGGGCGGGCAGGTCGCGGCGCGGCGGGCGTTCGGGGCGGGGCGGCGGCGCGGGGGCCTCCGGGCGCGGTGGCGGCGACGACGAGGTGGTCACCGTGACCTCGTACGGGACGCCGTCCGGCGGGATCCGGTGCAGGCCGAGCCACACGTGCCAGGTGCCCGGTTCGAGCTCGCCCGGCAGGTAGCCGGGCGTCGCCCAGTCCGCGGCGACCGTGTACGTGAGGCGGGCGCCGCCCGACCAGCCGCGGAACCCGCCGGGCCCGCCGCAGCCGAGGTCGATGACGCCGCCGTCGAACGACAGCTCCACCGTGACCGCCGCCGTCCCGGCCGGGACGTCGAACGGCAGTTCCCGCAGCCCCTGCTCGAGGCGGTCTTCCAGGGTCCATCTCCCCCGATGAACGGTCATCCGTTCTCCTTCCCGGTCGGGGCCATCCTCGGTTCGGGCACATCGGACGGGTCCGCCGCGGCCACCAGCTCGCCGTCGCGGTACAGCAGGACGCGGCCGGGGCGGGGCAGCGCCCAGCCCTCGTCGCCGGGCGCGGGCTCGCGCCCCTCCCCGACGACGACGTGCACCGGCTCGCCCGCCACGTCCAGCGTCACCAGGGCGCTGCCGCCCAGGTGCTCGACCACGGACACGCGCCCGGCGAACGCCCCGCCGGCGGGCCGGTCGGCGTAGTCGAGGTACTCCGGTCGTACCCCGCACACGATCTCCTCCCCCGCCGGGATCGCCCGCGCCTCGTCCGGCAGGGGCAGGACGGCGCCGGCCGCGACGACGTGCCCGTCCTCGACGCGCCCGGGGAGCAGGTTCATGGGTGTGGAGCCGATGAACGACGCGACGAACAGGTTCGCGGGGCGCCGGAACACCTCGGTGGGGGTGCCGAGCTGCCGGATCCGCCCCTTCTCCATGACCGCGATGCGGTCGGCGAGCGCGAGCGCCTCCGCCTGGTCGTGGGTGACGAACACGGTGGTCACGGCCAGTTCCTTCTGCAGCCGCTTGAGGAACGTGCGGGCCTCCAGGCGCAGGCGGGCGTCGAGGTTGGACAGCGGCTCGTCCAGCAGGAAGATCCGGGGTTCGGCGACCAGCGCGCGGGCCAGCGCGACCCGCTGCTGCTGGCCGCCCGACAGCTCGCCGGGACGCCGGCCCCCGAGCCCCTCCAGGCCGAGGTACTCGGCGGCCTCGGCGGCGCGGGCGTGCCGGTCGGCCTTGGCCCGCTTCTTGATCCTCAGCGGGTAGGCGATGTTGTCCAGGACGCTCATGTGCGGGAAGAGCGCGTAGTCCTGGAACACCATGCCGACGTCGCGGCGGCCCGGCGGCAGCCGCGTGACGTCGGCGCCGCCGAGCGCGACCGTCCCGGACGTCGCGGACTCCAGCCCCGCGACGGTCCGCAGCAGCGTGGTCTTGCCGCAGCCGGACGGGCCGAGCAGCGCGAAGAACTCGCCGTCCGCGACGTCGAGGTCCAGCGCGTCCAGGGCCCGCACGCCGCCCGGATAGACCTTCGTCAGCTCCCGAATGGTGATGGCCGCCATCAGCGCTTGATCCCTCCGTGGAAGCGGAACCCGTACCGGCGGCTCACGAACAGGTACATGGCCACGACCGGCAGGGAGTACAGCAGCGAGAACGTGGAGATCAGGGGCAGGTCGGGCTGGCCGCCCTCGGTGTAGAACGTGTACATGATCACGGACGCGGGGGCCTTGTCCGGGTTGCGCAGCAGCAGGAACGGCATCAGGAAGTCGCCCCACACCTGCGCGACCGTCCACACCCCGACCGTGGCGAGGCCGGGGCGGATCACCGGGACGACCACGTGCCGCAGGATCTGCAGCGGCGACGCGCCGAACACCCGCGCGGCCTCCTCGTAGGACGTCGGCGTCGCGTCGGTGAAGTCCTTCAGCAGGAAGATCGCCGCGGGGAGGAGCCCGCCGGTCAGCACCAGGATCACCCCGAGCCGCGAGTCGATCAGGTGCAGGTTGAAGGCCAGCAGGAAGATCGGCACCATCGCCGCCGTCCCGGTGATGATGGACGACAGCAGGAGCAGGACGTACAGCAGCGCGTCCCGTCCCGGCACCCGGACGCGGCTCAGCGCGTACGCGGCGAGCGCCGCGCACACGACCACGAGCAGGGCCGTCCCGGCGGCGAGCAGCACCGAGTTCCGCAGCGACTCCAGCGCGTACGGGTTGTCCATGAGGACCTTGAAGTTGTGCAGGGTGAAGTCGGGCAGGGACGCCGCGATGCCGGGGTCGGCGTCGAAGGGGGTGAACGCGAGCCACAGCAGCGGCAGCGCGAAGAACCCGAGGACGGCCGACACGAACGTGGCCAGCCCGATCCTGCGCAGCACCTCTCTGACCAGGGCGTTCATGCGGCCACCGCCCGACCGGACGCGCGCTTCCCGCGGTCGCGGAGCGCCCGCAGGTAGACCAGCGCGATCACCAGGTTGATCAGGATCATGATCAGCGAGATGGCGGCGCCGAAGCCGAGCCGGCCGTCGCCGAGCGCGGTCCGGTAGACGTACACCGACATGATCTCCGAGCGGTGGTCCGGCCCGCCGGCCGTGATGAGGAACGGGGTGAAGTCGTTGAACGTCCACAGGCTGATCAGCAGCAGGCTGGTGAGGACGTGCCCGCGGATGCGCGGCAGCACCGCGTCCCGCAGCGTCTGGAACGTGGACGCCCCGGCCAGCCGCGCCGTCTCCAGATGCGAGGGTGGAACGTTCCCGAGCGCGGCGCCGTACAGCATCATCGAGAACGCGGTGCCGTGCCAGACGTTGAACACGGTCACGCACGCCATCGGATGGTCGATCAGCCAGGCCGTGCCGGGCGTGCCGAGCAGCGCGTTCAGCGTGCCGCCGTCGCGGTCCAGCAGCGCGATCCACAGGAACGCGATCACCGATCCCGGCAGGATCCACGCCAGCAGCACCAGCGCCTCCACGACCCGCCGGACGAACCCCGTCCGGTCGCGCATCACCCAGGCGATCGCGAACCCGAGCAGCGTCTGCCCGACCACCGCCGAGCCGAGCACGAACTGCAGGGTCAGCCACAGCGAACGGTGGAAGTCGCCGTCGCCGAGCACGTCGCCGTAGTTGTGCGCGCCGACGAACTTCGGCTCGCTGGCCGCGATCCCCGTCAGCCGGTAGTCGGTCGTGCCGAGGTAGAGCGTCCAGATGGCCGGGAACACCAGGAACACGGCGATGAGGACCAGCGCGGGCGCGACGAACGCCGCCGCGCGCCCGCGTCCGAGCCCCGCCGCGTCCCCGCCGGCGGACGCCGCGGCGGTGCCGCCGCGGCGCGCCGCCTCACCGGGGGGAGACGTGAGAGGGGCCACCGACGATCCCTTCCAGCTTCTTGGCGTACTGCGCGGCGGCCTGGTCCGGGCTCTTGCCCGCCACGATCGCCGCCGTGGCCTCCTGCAGCGCCGTCGACACCTGCGGGTAGACCGCCAGGCCCGGCCGGTAGGACGTGACCGGCAGGACCTTCTCGGACACGAACGACAGCAGCGGGTCGCCCGCGAGGATCTGCTTGTTGACGTCCGTCCGGGACGTGATCTCGGGGGTCCCCGCGGTGCGCGCCTTGACCATGTCCGCGGAGTTCATGAACTCCATGAACTCGAAGGCCTGCTGCGGGTACTTGGTGTTCGGGTTCATCACGGTCAGCGGCCCGCCGGACATGCTCACGAACGACTGCCCGCGCACGCCCTTGCCCGGGGAGACCGCCGGGATCAGCGCGAACCCGACGTCGGTGTCGCGGGTCCTCATCTTCGCGACGCCGTCCTTGGGGTTCAGCACGTCCCGCCAGAGGTAGTCGCCCTCCGCCAGCACGCCGATCTTCCCCGCGGCGAACTCCTCGAACGACTTGTCGCGGCCCTTCGCCTCCTCCTGGAGCTTCGGATCGCCGAGCCTCTCGGACCCGTAGATCTGGGCGTACAGGCCGAGGACGCTCTTGAGCGCCGGCCCGCCGCCGGTCCACGTGCCGTCCTGGTAGATCTGGGCGCCCGCGCCCGCCAGCAGCGGCAGCACCCCCTGCATGCTCGTCGCCTCGCCCATCGCGGTGCCCGCGTCCAGCTGGATCGGGGTCACGCCGGGGAGCCGCTTGAGCGCGCGGCCGGCCGCGACGACGTCCTGCCAGCTCTTCGGCTGCCAGTCCGCCGGCAGGCCCGCCCGCGCGAACAGCCTCTTGTTGAAGTAGAGGAGGCGCCCGTCGGTACCGGACGGTATGCCGTACTTCCTGCCGTCGAACAGCGCCAGCTGCTGGACCGATCCAGGGATCTGCGTCCAGCCGTCCCAGGCGTCCGCCGGGGCGCCCACGACCTCGCTCAGCGGCCTGATGTACCCGGCCTGGGCGAACTCCCCCACCCAGATGCCGTCGATGTCCATGACGTCGGCGCCCGACCGCGACTTCAGGTCCAGCGCGAGCTTGGTCTTGTAGGCCTCGTCGTCCACGCCCTGGCCGCGGAAGGTCACCTTCGCGGTGATCCCCTTCGCCTTCTCGGCGGCCACGAACCTCGGGATGACGGTCTTGGTGAGCCACTCGGCCTCGCCGGCGTTCTTGCCGCCCGCGATGGCGTTCCGGGTGATGGTGAGGGTGAAGCTCTTGGCGTCCTTGCCGCGATTCGGATCGGTCGAGGATCCGCCGCCGCCGCAGCCGGCGAGCACCGCGCCCGCCAGCACGAGCGCGGCCGCCGCGCCGATCCGCCTTCTGGAGATGTCCCTGCGGGAGCCGACCATGGGTGACCTCCTACAAGCGTCACCACTTAACGTCACCGAAGAAGGCGATCACGTAAAGACCCAGGCGATCGGTTTCTTGATCAGGGGTCCATGAGCTCGGCCGACCGAGCCGCGAACGCCTCCATCGCCTTCGCGGTGATCGGCCCCGGGGCCTCGGGCAGGACGGTGCCGTCCACCGCCCGGATCGGCTGGACGTCCCGGGTCGTCGACGTCAGGAACGCCTCCTCCGCCCGGTAGAACTCCTCCAGCGGGACGTCCTCCTCCTCGCCGCCGCACCACTCCAGCACCAACGCGCGCGTGACCCCGGCCAGGCAGCCCGACGACAGCGGCGGCGTCAGCAGCCGCCCGCCCCGGACGAGGAACACGTTGCTGCCGGTCCCCTCGCACAGGTTCCCCGCGAGGTTCCCGAAGATCGCCTCGCCGCCGCCGCGCTCCTTGGCGTACGCGAGCGCCAGCGCGTTGTCGGCGTACGACGTCGTCTTCAGGCCCGCCAGCGCGCCCCGCTCGTTGCGCGGCCACGGCACCACCGTGACGTCGCCCGTCGCCGGGAACGGCGCCTGCTCGTCCACGATGATCGACACCGTCGGGCCCGCGTCGCCGCGGGCCGACCCCAGCGGCCCCGGACCGCTCGTGTACGTGATCCGGATCCGCGCCAGCGGCCACCTCGGCGCCGCCGCCAGCACCTCCAGCACCCCCTGCGCGAGCGCGTCGTGATCGGGCGCCGGCAGCCCGAGGCCCGCCGCCGACGCCGCCAGCCGCCGCAGGTGCCGGGTCAGCGCGAACGGCTCGCCGTGCGAGGCCTTCACCGTCTCGAAGACGCCGTCGCCGACCAGCATGCCGTGGTCGAACACCGACACCACGGCCCGCTCGGGATCGACCATCTCGCCGTTCAGCCAGATCCTGGCCCGCCCGTCGTGGGCCTGCGCCGTCACCCGAAGCCACCTCCCATGGCCGGGCGCCTTCAGCCCGGCCTCGCGCCGTTCGCGGTGCGGACCGGACTCCGGGCGGCGCCGGCGCCAATACCGGAACGCGGCAGGCCGCCGTCCGCCCTGGGGCTCCGGACGCCCGCTGCGGGAGCGCCGCGCCGGGAGTCCGCGTCCACCCAGCCGATGGCCCCACAGTACGACCCCAGGGGGCCGGGTTTCGAGTTCATCCGGGCCGAGTCAGCGTCCCGGGCCGCACCGCAGATCTTGCCGAAGCCGGACGAACCTGTATGGCGAACGGCTCCAGACGAGGCCGGGCCTCGCGCCTCTCGCGCGCTCGGGATCAGACCAGCACGCAGCCGAACGAGTCCGCCAAGCCCCTCAGCCCCTCGTCCGTCACCTTCAGCGCCCGCCGCGTCGCCCCCCGCTCGAACCAGCCCAGCTCGATCATCCGGTCCGTCAGCGCCGCGCCCAGCGCCCCGTTCAGATGCGGCCGCCGCTCCGTCCAGTCCAGGCAGTGCCACGCGAACCTGCGGCGCGCCCGCCGCAGCGCCGGCACGTCCAGCCCCAGCGCGCCCAGCCGGTCCTCGCCCTTCTCCGTGACCTCGTACGACTCCTCGCCGTCCCGCTCGAGCAGGCCGCCGTCCACCAGCGCCGCGAACAGCGCCACCCCCGCCTCGCCCGCCAGATGGTCGTAACACGTCCGCGCCTCGTGCAGCCGCCGCGCGTCCCGCGACTGCCGCAGGCTCCGCACCTCCACCGGCGGGCCGATCCGCGACAGCGCCTCGATCACCTGCGCCACCTCCGCGTTCTGCAGCCGGTAGTACCGGTGCCGCCCCTGCTTCAGCGCCGTGACGAACCCGGCCTCCAGCAGCCGCGCCAGATGCGCGCTCGCCGTCTGCGCGCTCACCCCCGCCGTCCGCGCCAGCTCCCCCGCCGCCAGCGGACGCCCGTCCAGCAGAGCCGTCAGCATCGCCGCCCGCGCCCGATCCGCCAGCAGCGCCGCCACCGGGGCGATGTCCGAAGAAACAGCAAGTTCCGCCATACCTCGACCCTAGGCGCCGCATCCTTCGACCCGCATCGAAGCGTCCGCGGCGCGCCTCGCCGGGAAACCCGGTTTGGGGAACGGCCCCGGACGCGCTAATGTTTTCCCCGTCGCCGCAAGGGGCCGCAAGGCACCGGGCAGCACACGCGGAAGTGGCTCAGGGGTAGAGCATCACCTTGCCAAGGTGAGGGTCGCGGGTTCAAATCCCGTCTTCCGCTCTGAGGGGCCTTTCAGGCTGTGACCCAGAAGGTCTCTTCTGGTGGAGTGGCCGAGAGGCGAGGCAACGGCCTGCAAAGCCGTGTACACGGGTTCAAATCCCGTCTCCACCTCAACCGCCGTGACTCCCCCCGGAGACCACGTGCACGGGCGATTAGCTCAGTGGGAGAGCGCTACCTTGACACGGTAGAGGTCACTGGTTCAATCCCAGTATCGCCCACGATGGAGTTGGGAGTGGTGTGCCCGCGGAGAGCGCGGGCCGTCTCACCGTCTTCGGGTGCCCCGGGGGGGCCCCCCCGGGCCCCGGGTTGGGGGGGGGCGCGCCCCCCACGCCCCCCTTGTGGTTGCGGTCCGTGGGGACCTTTCCCTTCTCACCGCTTCTGTTGTTTGGGGCTTCGCCCCTTGCCCCCTTGTGGTTCAGGTCGGCGGTCCCGTGCTGGCCGGTGAGTGGTTTGGGGCTTCGCCCCTTGCCCCCTGGTGGTTGAGGTTGCTGATCCTCCTCTGCTTGGCGAGTGGTTCTGGGGCTCCGCCCCTGGCCCCCTTGTGGCTGAGGTTGCTGGTCCTCCTCCGCTCTGCGGGTGATTTTGGGGCTCCGCCCCTTGCCCCTCGTGGTTGGGGTTGCTGATCATCTGTCGCCTTGGGCTCTGGCCCACTTGGCGTGGTGTTGGTTGTCAGGTGTTGACCGGGGTGGGGTCATCGTTCGGGCTGTTTGTGCCGAGATTCTTGTGGGGTGCGGCTGGTTCGGTGCGCTAGCTGGGGTGGTTGGCGCGGGGGTGGGTCGGCGGGGGTTGTCGGTTGGGGTTCGGAGGGTTACCTTGCTCGGGAATTGATAGGAAACCTTCCTATCAATTACCGGTTCGGGGAGGGCGGCCGGTCGTGCAGCACCACCACCCCGGAAGCAGGTGTTCGGCATGCGAAGATTCCTCGCCATCCTGGTGTCGTTCCTGGTCGTCGCGGCGCTGGCGGCCGCTCCCGCGCGGGCGGCGGCGCGGTTGACGGCCGCGTTCAGCTTGTCCGGGACGACCGGGAAGTACGTGGTCGCCAACCCCGGAACGTCCGACGTGAGCGGCTGGAAGCTGACGTTCGAGCTGCCGGCGGGCGTCACGGTGAGCAACCCGCAGAACGCCACGGTGTCCCAGAATGGGACGAAGGTAACGCTCACACCCGCGTTCTACATCGCCACCGTGAAGGCGGGCGGGAGCACCGAGCCTTACAGCCCGACGTTCACGCTGAGCTCCGCCGCGCAGCCGACGAACTGCCTGCTCGACGGCGCGAACTGCGACGGTTCGGGCGAGCCGCCGCCCACGGTCGCGGCGGTCACCGCCGAGTACTCGGTGAGCGGGACGCAGGCGAAGTTCGTCGTCGCGAACAGCACCTCCACGGCCGTCGACGGCTGGACGATCGTCTTCGACCTGCCGAGCGGCGTGACCGCGAGCGGCGCCCAGAACGGGACGATCAGCCAGAGCGGCACGACCGTCACCCTGTCGTCCGTCTACTACAACTCCTCGATCGCGGCGGGCAAGACGACGGAGCCGTACAGCCCGACCTTCACCGTCAGCAGGTCCGGGGCGGAACCGGCGAGCTGCCGGGTCAACGACGCCAACTGCGACGGGTCCGCGGACGTCCCGCCGAGCGCGCCGGGCGGGCTGAAGACCACCGTGAAGACGACCAAGACCGTGTCGCTGAGCTGGGACGCGGCGAAGGCGGGGAGCCTGCCGGTCACCGCCTACGAGGTGTACAACGGGGCGACGCTCGCGACGACGGTGCCCGGCACCGCCGCGACGGTCACCGGGCTGACACCGAACACCCAGTACACGTTCACCGTGAAGGCCCGCGACCGGAAGGGGAACCTGTCCCCAGCGAGCACGCCGGTCACCGTGAAGACCAACGACCCCGGCGACGACACACAGGCGCCGTCCGTGCCGTCGGGGCTGCACAGCACGGGCAAGGATTCTGCGAACGTCGAGCTGGCGTGGTCCGCCTCGTCGGACAACACCGGCATCGCGAACTACGACGTGCTGGTGGACGGGAAGGTCGCCACGACGGTGACCGGGACGTCCGCGACCGTCGCCGGGCTGTCGCCGTCCACCGCGTACTCGTTCACCGTCCGGTCCCGCGACCTGTACGACAACGTGTCGGCGGAGAGCGCGGCGGTGAAGGTGACCACGGACGACGTCGTGAGCGGCTACGCGAAGGTCGGCTACTTCGTCCAGTGGGGCATCTACGGGCGGCAGTACTTCGTGAAGAACCTGGACACGACGGGCAACGCGGCGCGCCTGACGCACCTGAACTACGCGTTCGCGAACATCGACCCGAAGAACCTGACGTGCTTGCAGGGCGTCACGAAGGGCACCACGTCCGACCCCGAGGACCCGAACCAGGGCGACGGCGCGGGCGACGCCGAGGCCGACTACGGCCGCCCGTTCAGCGCGGCGCAGTCCGTCGACGGCGTCGCCGACACCGGCTGGGAGAAGCTGCGCGGCAACTTCAACCAGCTCAAGAAGCTGAAGGCGAAGTACCCGAAGCTGAAGATCCTCATCTCGATCGGCGGCTGGACGTACTCCAAGTACTTCTCCGATGTCGCGGCGACGGACGCCTCCCGGAAGAAGTTCGTCGGCTCCTGCATCGACACCTACATCAAGGGCGACCTGCCCGAGTACGAGAGCGCGGGCGGGCCGGGCGCGGCGGCCGGGATCTTCGACGGCATCGACCTCGACTGGGAGTGGCCCGGCTCCGACGGGCACCCGGGCAACCACGTCGGCGCCGCCGACAAGCAGAACAACGCGCTGCTGATCGCCGAGTTCCGCCGCCAGCTGGACGCGCTGACCGCGCAGACCGGCAAGCGCTACGAGCTCACCGCGTTCACCCCCGCGGACCCGGCGAAGATCGCCGCCGGATGGGACCTGCCGCAGGTCGCCAAGTCCCTCGACATCTTCAACGTCCAGGGCTACGACTTCCACGGCTCGGGCAGCGACAACTCCTGGGAGCCGAACCGGACCGGCCACCAGGCCAACCTGTACACCGACACCGACGACCCGTACCCGTTCCACTTCAGCGTCGAGAACGCGGTGAACACCTACCTCGACGCCGGTGTGAACCCGCGCAAGCTGACGATCGGGCTCGCCTACTACGGCCGGGGCTGGCAGGGCGTCACTGACGGCGGCAAGGGCGGCCAATGGCAGGCCGCGAAGGGCGCGGCGCCCGGCCAGTTCCAGGAGGAGGCGGGGACGCGCGGCTACGCCAACCTGGTCTCCAGCCTGCCGAACTGCACGGTCGCGCACGACGAGCAGGCCGTCGCGACGTCCTGCTTCACCGGTGACGGCGGCCAGTGGTGGTCGTTCGACGACGCCTGGTCGATCGGGAAGAAGACCGCCTGGCTGAAGAGCAGGCATCTGCTGGGCGCCATGATCTGGGAGATGTCCGGCGACCCGGGCGTGCTCACCAAGGCGCTCGACGACGGGCTGGCCTGACCACCGGACTCAGGGCCGGCACCGTCTCCCCCGCGCGGTGCCGGCCCTGACCCCCGTCAGGGCGCCTGCGGAGGCTCGCCCGGCAGGTCACCGGAGCCGGGGGCGCGCAGGCCGTCCAGGATGACGTGCAGGTTGCGGTCCCACTGCTCCTCGCCGGCCCGCAGGCCGAGCGTGTGCGGCCCGGTCCCCGCGGAGACCAGCAGGAACGCCACGTCGGTCCACATGACGTCGGCGCGCACGGCGCCCGCCTCCTGCGCCCGCTCGACCAGCCTGCGGATGCGGTCGCGCAGGTCGGCGCGGGAGTGGTCGAGGACGTCGCCGAGCGCCTCGTTGATGTCGCACAGCTCGTTGCGGCGGCGGATGTAGGACGCGGCGAACGCGCGGAAGCCCTCCCACGGGTCGTCGGCGGCCAGGCAGGCGTCGGCGGACGCGATGATCTCGCCGATCAGCTCGTCCAGGACGGCCTTCAGCAGGTCCTCCAGCGAGCCGACGCGGCGGTAGAAGGTGCCGATCCCGACGCCGGCGCGGCGCGCGATGTCGTGCGCGGTGATCTCCGATCCGGCCTCGCGGGCGGCCTCGTGGGCCGCGGCCACCAGGCGTTCCACGTTGCGGCGGGCATCGGCGCGGGGCCGGTGCCCGGTCCCGTCGTCCAGCAGCCGGTCCACGGCGGGCCAGGTCACGTCCATGGCACCAATCTACCAGCAAGCGGACGGGTACCCTCCAGTTAAATGGACGAGCGCCGTCCGCTTGTGTTAGCGTCTGCAACCGGACGAGGCGCGTCCGCTTGCTGGAGGGGTGCTCATGAAGACGAAGATGCAGGTGAGGCCGCAAAAGGACACCGAACGGGAAGCGGGGGGAGGTGACCGGGCCGCGCTCGCGGCGGGCTCGGCGGCGTCGTTCATGGTGTTCCTCGGCACCACGATCGTGACGCTCGCGCTGCCGACGATGCTGCGCGCGCTGCACGGGGGGCCGGCGGCCGGGGAATGGATCGTCAACGCCTACACGCTCACGCTGGCCGCCGGGCTGATCAGCGCGGGGGCGCTGGCGGACGCCCTCGGCGCCCGCCGGATCTTCCTCGCGGGCCTGGCCGTCGTCGCGCCCGCGTCCGCCGTCGCGGCCGCCGCAGGCGCCGTCCCGGTGCTGATCGCCGCGCAGCTCGCGATGGGCGCGGGCGCCGCGCTGCTGCTGCCCAGCTCGCTGACGCTGGCGACGTCCGGAGCGCGGGGCGCCGCCGGACGGGCCCGCGCGGTGGCCGTCTGGGGCGCGACCGGCGGTGTCGGCCTGGCGGCAGGGCCGCTGGTCGGCGGGGTGCTGATCGCGGCGGCGGGATGGCGGGCGGTGTTCGTCGTGAACGCGGTGCTCGGCACGGCGGCGGCCGCGGTGACGCTGGCCCGGGTCGGCGCGGTCCCGGCTCGTCCGCGCCGGCTGGACCTCGGCGGCCAGCTCACCGCGGGCGCGGCGATCGCGGGCCTGGTCTTCGGCATGATCGAAGGCCCGCACCTGGGCTGGACGCACCCGGCGGTGCTGGCGGCGGGCGGAGTGTTCGCGGCGGGGCTCGCGGCCTTCGTCCTCGCGGAGCGCAGGGCCGCCGAACCGTTGCTGCCGCTCGGGCTCTTCCGGCGCGCGGGCTTCTCCGGGACGAGCGTGCTCGGCATTCTGTTCAACTTCACCTTCTACGGCGTGATGTTCGCGTTGAGCCTGCTGCTCCAGGACGTGAAGGGGGAGCCGCCGCTGCTGGCCGGGCTGTCGTTCCTGCCGTTCACCGGCCTGATCGCGCTCGGCAACCTGGTGACGCCGTGGCTGCTCGCCCGCTTCGGCACCACCGCCGCGCTGCTGCTCGGGGAACTGCTGTTCGGCGGCGCCGTCGCGGCGCTCCTGGCCGTGGGGCCGCTGCCGCAGGAGTGGCCGATGCTGCTGGCCATGACCCCGGCGGGCCTCGGCGGGGGCATCGTCGTCGCCGCGATGACGACGCGGCTGGTCGAGTCGGTCCCCGCCGCGCTCACCGGGGCCGCGACCGCCGCGTACAACGCCGGCCGCCAGGTCGGCTCGTCGGCGGGCGTCGCGGTGTTCGGCCCGCTCCTGGCCGGCGCGGCGTTCGCCACGGGCTTCCGGATCTCCCTGGGGATCGCCGTCGCCGCGGTGGCCGCCACCGTGCCGATCACGCTCGCCCTCCGCCACGACACCGCCCCCGCCCGGCAACGCTGACCCGGACACGCTCCGCACCGCGTGAGGCGGCGCCCGACGGGCCGCCCCGCAGCGGGACGGCCTGCCGGGCGTCGCGCGCGGCTAGTTCTCGCGCAGGGCGCGCAGGGACTCTTTCAGGGAGCCGAGCGTCTTGAAGACCGCGGTCGGCTCGTAGCCGCAGTGCGCCATGCAGTTCGCGCAGCGCGGGTCCCGGCCCCGGCCGTAGGACTCCCAGTCGGTCTCGTCGAGCAGTTCCTGATAGGTCTGCGCGTAGCCGTCCGACATCAGGTAGCAGGGCCGCTGCCAGCCGAAGAGGGAGTAGGACGGGATCGCCCAGGCGGTGCAGCCGAAGTCGGCCTTGCCTTCGAGGAAGTCGAGGAAGAGCGGCGAGTGGTTCAGCCGCCACCGCTTGCGGTTGCCGCCGGCGAACGCCTTCTTGAACAGCTCGCGGGTCTCCTGGACGCCGAGGAAGTGCTCCTGGTCGGGCGCCTTGTCGTAGGCGTAGCCGGGCGAGAGCATCATCTCGTCCACCTGCAGGTCGTCGTTGAGGTAGTTCAGCACGTCGATGACGGTCTGCGGGGTGTCGGTGTTGAAGAACGTGGTGTTGGTGGTGACCCGGAAGCCGCGCTCCTTGATCAGCTTGACCGCGGCGACGGCCTCCTCGAACACGCCCTCCTTGCAGACCGACTCGTCGTGCCGTTCCTGCAGGCCGTCGATGTGCACGGTGAAGGCGAAGTAGGGCGACGGCGTGAACTTGTCGAGCTTCTTCGGGATGAGCAGCGCGTTCGTGCACAGGAAGACGAACTTCTTCATCCTGACCAGCTCGTCGACCAGCTCGCCGATCTGCGGGTGCATCAGCGGCTCGCCGCCCGCGATCGACACCATCGGGGCGCCGCACTCCTTGACCGCGGCGACGGCCTGCTCGACCGGCATGCGCCGCTTCAGCACGTCGGCGGGATGCTGGATCTTCCCGCAGCCCGCGCACTTGAGGTTGCACGCGAACAGCGGTTCGAGCTCCATGATGAGCGGGAACTTGTCCTTGCCGCGCACCTTGTTGGTCATGATGTGCGACGCGACGCGGACGCTCTGGCGCAGTGGCATCGGCATTAGGGTCGGACCTCCTTCGGCAAGGTGAACTCGGTGGTCTCCACCGTGACCTCGCGTTCGACGAGGTCGGCGGGGCCGAGGCCGCGCAGCGCGGCGACGACCGCGTCGAGCTCGGCGGGCGGCGCGGACGCGCCGGCGGTGACGCCGACGGCGCGGGCGCCGCGGAGCCGGCCGAGCGGGACGTCGGCCGGGCCGTCGATCAGCAGGGCGGGCGCGCCGGCCTGCTCGGCCACCTCGACGAGGCGGCGGGAGTTGGAGGAGTTGGCCGACCCGACGACGAGCACGAGGTCGGCCTCGCGCGCGACGCGGGCCACGGCGCGCTGGCGGTTGGTGGTGGCGTAGCAGATGTCGTCGGTGTGCGGGCCCCGCGCGTCCGGGAACCGCCGGATGATCTGCGCGGCCAGCGCGTCCGCCTCGTCGGCGGCGAGCGTGGTCTGGGTGAGGTAGGCGACGGGGCGGTCCGCGGGCAGCGCCGCGACGTCGGCGGGCGTCTGCACGAGGACCGTGGACTCCGGCGCCTCGCCGAGCGTGCCCTCGACCTCCTCGTGCCCGGCGTGCCCGATCAGCGCGACGAGGTCGCCCCGCGCGGCGTACCGGCGGGCCTCGGCGTGCACCTTCGCGACGAGCGGGCACGTCGCGTCGATGACGCGCAGCCCGAGCCGCCCGGCCTCGTCGCGGACGGCGGGCGCGACGCCGTGCGCGGAGAAGACGGTGACCGCGCCCGGCGGCACCTCGTCCAGCTCGTCGACGAACACGGCGCCGCGCCGGGCGAGGTCGTTCACGACGTGGGTGTTGTGGACGATCTGCTTGCGCACGTACACGGGCGGGCCGTGCATCTCCAGGGCCCGTTCGACGATCTCGATGGCCCGCTCGACGCCGGCGCAGAAGGAGCGCGGCGAGGCCAGGAGGATCCGGCGCGGCCCGATCGCGTCCGCCCATGCGCGCAGGGCGGGCCCGATCGTCCGCAGCCGCCGCAGGGCGGCCGCGCCGCCGGTGAGGGTGGCCGGGCTGAGCAGCGGGCGGTCCGGGGTGTCGACGATGGCGCGGACCACCGCCACCGGGCGGTCCCCGGCGGCGGCGAGCGGCGCCGACTCCATGTCGACGGCCATCGCCCCGGTCGCGGCCAGCTCGGCGCGCTCGCGGCCGGTGACGACGTGGTCGGTGGTGACCAGCGGGCCGCGGTGCACGGTCGCGCTGGTCGTCCGCTCCAGGAGCCCGGCGAGGGGCTCCGCCGAGGGGCAGGGCACGGGCGGGCCGGCGCCCCGCACCTCGGTCGCGACGAACAGGTCGCCGGGCCGCAGCCGCCCGTCCAGCGCGCCGCCGAACCCGGCCACGGCGAGCCCGTCGGCGTCGCGCAGCCGCGCGGCGGCCCGCCGCGCCCGCGCGGGGCCGGCGCCGGTCCGGACGACCGGCGGGCCGGCGTGCGCGAGCGCCCGCGCCTCGAGGCCGAGCGCCGCGCACACCACGGGCCTCGTCACCGGTCCCGCCCCAGGTAGCGGCCGAGGGCGCTGATCGGGAACACCAGCCGGTACAGGTGGTAGTTGATGTAGAAGTCGCCGGGGAAGCCGGTGCCGGTGAACTGGTCCTCGTCCCAGGTGCCGTCCGGGCGCTGGTTCTCGACGAGCCAGCGGACCCCGGCCTCGACCGCCGGTGACCGCTCGCCCGCGGCGAGCAGCGCCAGCAGCGCCCAGGCCGTCTGCGACGGGGTGGACGTGCCGCGCCCGATCCAGGCGGGGTCGTCGTAGGAGCGCAGGTCCTCGCCCCAGCCGCCGTCGGGGTTCTGGTGGTGCTCCAGCCAGGCGACGGCGCGGCGGATCGGCGGCTTGTCCGGGCGGACGCCCGCGGCGATCAGCGCGGGCACCACGCCGCCCGTGCCGTAGACGTGGTTGGCGCCCCACCGGCCGAACCACGACCCGTCCGGCTCCTGCGCCTTCAGCAGCCACACCACCGCCCGCTTGGTGATGGGCGACTCCGCGTGCCCCTCCTTGGCGAGGGCCTCGACGACGTGCGCGGTGACGTCCGCCGACGGCGGGTCGATGACGGCGCCGAAGTCGCAGAACGGCAGCTTGGTGCACAGCTCCTGGGTGTTGTCGGCGTCGAACGCGGCGAACCCGCCGTCCTTCGACGCCATCCCGGACATCCAGCGGACGGCCCGGTCGATCGGCCCGCGGGCCTCGGGCAGCCCGGAGCGGCGCAGCGCGAGGATCGCCTCGGCGGTGTCGTCGGTGTCGGGGTACAGGTCGTTGTCGAACTCGAACGCCCACCCGCCCGGCGGCAGGTCCGGCCGCCGCACCGACCAGTCCCCCGGGCCGCGGATCTCCTCGCCCACGACCCAGCGGGCCGCGCGCAGCAGCGCCGGGTCGCCGGCGGGCGCGCCCGCGTCCGACAGCGCGTTCATCGCGAGGACGGTGTCCCACACCGGCGACTGGCACGCCTCGAGGCGGCGGCCCTTCTCGTCCTCGATCGTGAACCGGTCGAGCCCGGCGAGGCCGCGCTTCATCACCGGATGGTCGAGGTCGTAGCCGAGCAGGCTCAGCGCCATCAGCGAGTACACCCACGGCGGCTGGATGCCGCCCCAGCAGCCGTCCGCCTCCTGCCGCGCGACGATCCACTCGGCCGCGCGCCGCAGCGCGGCCTTCCGCAGCGGCGCCACCGGCCGCTTCTCGTAGACGTGCAGGAACCGGTCCAGGGTGTTGAACGCCCGGCCCCAGCCGGTCGCCTTCCGCACCGGGCGCCGGCCCGCGCGCAGCTCCGGCAGGTCGAACGGCAGCGACCGGACGGGCCGCAGCGACCCGAGGACGGTCAGCGGCACGATCGTCTGCCGCGCCCAGCACGCCCAGCTGTAGACGTTCAGCGGGACGCGGCTGGGCAGGAACATCAGCTCCGGCGGCATCACCGGCAGGTCGTCCCAGGACCACTGGCCGAACAGCGCGAGCCAGATGCGGGTGAACACGCGGCTGCCCTCGATGCCGCCGGCCTCGCGCGCGTAAGCGGCGGCCTTGCGCATGTGCTCGTCCTCGGGGGCGTCGCCGGCCAGCCGCAGCGCGACGTACGCCTCGATGGTGGTGGACGGGTCCGGCGGTCCACCGTAGAAGTTCGCCCACGTTCCGTCGGCGCGCTGCTGCGAGCGGATCCAGCGCGCCGCCCCGGCGGTCTCGGCCTCGGTGCGGATGCCGAGGAACTGGCGCAGCAGCAGGTCCTCGGCGTCCATCGTGACGTTGGTCTCCAGCTCGGCCTTCCACCAGCCCTCGGCCGACTGCAGGCCGAGCAGGTGGTCGCGGGCCGCCTCGACGGCGGCCGCGGCCGCTTCGGTGAGTCCGGGGGCTTCCGTCGTGGTCATTCGGCATCCTGCTTTCTGACGGGTGTCCGCGTCCCGGTGCGGGTCCCGCCGCTCAGTGGTCCCGGGTGGTGACGAAGAGCGCGATGTCGCGGAACTCCGCGCGGACCGCGTCGTCCATCTCCACGTCGCCCACGTACTTGGCGGCCAGCGCGACGCGGCGGTCCGCCTCGGCCTCGGCCCAGGCGCGGCCGCCCGCGGCCTCGACCAGCTCCGCCATCTCCCGCAGGTCGGCCTCGGCGGGGTCGCCGGGCGCGGCGTACAGCTCGGCCAGCCGCGCGGAGTCGGGGGTCCCGGCGGTCAGCGCGGCGACCACCGGCAGCGACTTCTTGCGGGCCCGCAGGTCCGACAGCACCGGCTTGCCGGTCGTCTCCGGGCTCCCCCAGATGCCGAGCAGGTCGTCGACGAGCTGGAACGCCAGGCCCATCTCCGTCCCGTAGCCGGTGAGGGCGGTGACCAGCTCGGCGGGCGCCTCGCCGAGCATCGCGCCGATGGAGCTGGCGCAGGCCAGCAGCGCGCCCGTCTTGTCGGACGCCATCGTCAGGCACTCGTCGAGCGTGACGTCGGCGCGCTTCTCGAACCCCATGTCGAGGGCCTGGCCGGAGATGAGCCGCTGGGTGGCGGCGGTCAGCGCCTCCGCCGCCCAGTGCGCGCCGCGGGTGTGGTGCTCCAGCAGCAGCTCCTCCGACAGCGCCAGCAGCGCGTCGCCGGCGAGGATCGCGGCCGCCGCGCCGAAGACCGTCCACGCGGCGGGGCGGTGCCGGCGGGTCCGGTCGCCGTCCATGATGTCGTCGTGCAGCAGCGAGAACGCGTGCACGAACTCCACGGCGACGGCGCCGGGCAGGGCGTGCTCCGGCGGCGCGCCGGCCGCGCGCCCCGACAGCAGCGCCAGCGCGGGGCGCAGCGCCTTGCCGCCCGCCGCGGCGGGCCGGCCCTCGGCGTCGGTCCAGCCGAGGTGGTAGGCGATGACGCGGCGGTTGGCCGGGTCGAGACGGTCCACGCAGGCGCGCATCGCCTCGTCGACGAGCGCGCGCCCGTCGGTGATCGAGCCGGGGACGGCGGTCATCGGCCGCTCACCCCGTCCAGGTGCCGCCGGACCAGCCGGGCGGCGGTCAGTCCACTGCGCACTGCCCCCTCCATGGTGTCGGGCCAGCCCGTGTCGGTCCACGCGCCGGCGAGGAAGAGCCCGGGCAGGCGGGTCGCGGACGCGGGCCGCAGCGCGCCGCTGCCGGGGCTCTGGCGGAACGTCGCATGGCGTTCCCGGGTGACGAAGAAGTCGGTGACGCGGGCCCGCCGGGCGGCCGGGAAGAGCCGTTCCAGGGCGGGCAGGAACGCGGCGCGGACGTCGGCGGCGGGCGTGTCGATCCAGCCGTCGGCGGCCGACACCGACACCGCGAGGTACTGGCCGCGGGCGAGGCCGCTGGTCGGCGTGCGGTCGAAGACCCACTGCACGGGCGAGCCGACGGCGGCGGCGAACGGCACGTCCATGACCGGCCGGTCGTAGACGACGTGCACGTTGATGATCGGGCTGGAGCCGAGGCCGGCCCAGCGGTCCCGGTCCGGGCACGCCTGCGCCGGGACGAGCGGGGCCGCCGCGCGGTGCGGCACCGCGACGACGACGGCGTCCGCGGCGACCGGCTCGCCGTCCACCACGAGCTTCGGACCGGCGTGGACCGCCGACACCTTCGCCTTCAGGCGGACGCGCCCGCCGAGCCCCTCGATCCGCTTCGCCGCGACCGAGCCGTGCAGTTCGCCGAGCGGGACGGTCGGGACGCCGATGTCGGCGGCGTCGGAGCGGCCGAGCAGGCCCTGCCGGCACACCATCGTCGCGGGGCCCATCGCGGCGTCGTCGACGCCGATGTTCAGCGCCGAGATCAGGAACAGCTCCCACAGCGCGGTGCGGGCCCGCTCGCGCTGGCCGTGGGCGGCGAGCCAGCCGCCCATCGCCTGCCCGTCCAGGTCCGGGTCCTGCGGGTCGAGGCGCTGCAGGGCCAGCGACGCGCGGACGGCCCGCAGCCGGTCGCCGGGCGACAGCAGCCGGTACCGGGCGAGCGCGGGCAGCAGGTGCAGCGGCCCCGGCGCCTTCGCGCGGCGCAGCCTCCCGGCCGGCCCGTCCGGGGTGAGGACGCGGATGTCGAGGCGGTCCTGGACGCGGACGAGGTCCCGCGCGTCCAGCCGGTCCAGCAGCCCCCGGTAGGCGGTGCAGCACTTCAGGAAGACGTGCTGCCCGTTGTCGACGGTGAGGCCGTCGCGGTCGAACGAGTGGGTGGCGCCCCCGAGCCGGGGACGCGCTTCGTAGAGGGTGGTGCGCACGCCCGCCTCCAGGAGGGCGAGCGCGGCGCTGATCCCGGCGAGCCCGCCGCCGACGACGGCGACGTTCCCCCGGGCGCTCACCGCCGGATCCCGGTGAGCGCCGTCGCGGCGACGGCCGCCTTCTCCCACGCGGGCAGGGACATGCGGCCCGCCAGCGCGGCCGCCGGGTCGGCGGTGATGCGCCGCAGCAGCCGCCGGTAGATGCCGGCCATCGTCCCCGTGCACGCGGCGCTGCGCCGGTCGAGCATCGGCAGCAGCCGCAGCCCCGTCGCGTACCACTCCCCCGCGCGCTCCGCCTGGAAGCGGACCAGGGCGGCGAGCTGCTCCGGCGGGTCGGTGAACCGGCCGGACGCGTCCTGGTCCAGCGTGCAGCCGAACCTGGCGAGGTCCTTGGCCGGCAGGTAGACGCGGCCGCCGAGCCAGTCCTCGCGGACGTCCCGCAGGATGTTCGTCAGCTGCAGCGCGACGCCGAGCGCGTCCGCGCGGGTCCGGGCGACCCGGGGGTCGCCGGTGCCGAACACGCCGAGCGACAGGCGGCCGATCGAGCCGGCGACGCACCGGCAGTACCAGAGCAGGTCGTCGAAGGTGTCGTAGGAGGCGCCCCGCACGTCGGCCTCGCAGCCGTCGATGAGCTCGCCGAACGCCTCCAGCGGGATCGGCATGCGGCGCGCCGCGTCCGCGAGGGCGACCAGGACGGGGTCGTCCGGGTGGGCGCCGGGGTCGGCGAGCCGGTCGCGCTCCGCGGCCAGCGCGGCCAGCCGCGCATCGGGAGGGGCGTCGTTGTCGTCGCCGATGTCGTCGATCCTCCGCGCGAAGGCGTAGACGGCGCTGAGCGCCCGGCGTTTCGGCGGGGGCAGGAGGCGGATCCCGTACGAGAAGTTGCGTGCCTGCGAGCGGACGACCTGTTCGCAGTGCCGGTAGGCGCCGGCTGCGTCCATCTCATCTCCTTCCCAACATCCGCGACCACTCGGCGAGCAGCCGCGTCTTCCCCGGGCGTGGCGGGCCGGCCAGGACGTCGTAGGCGCGGCGGTCCAGCGCGGCGAGGGCGGCGAGCCCGCCCGCCGCGTACCCGGCCACGGCGGCGCGCGCGAACCCCGGCAGGGTCCGGACGAGAGGCGCGCCTTCGGCGAGCAGTCGTCCTGCCCTTCCCGCCTGAAGTGCGATGACACCGCGCAGGCGCGTCGGAGTGACCGCGGCGCGGAAGTCGTCCCCGGTGCAGCCGAACCGGCGCAGGTCGTCCGCCGGCAGGTAGACCCGGCCGTTGCGGTGGTCCTCGCCGACGTCCTGGCAGTGCTCGATGACCTGCAGCGCGGAGCAGATCCGGTCGGAGAGGCGGAGCCGCGCCGGGGTGGCGGCTCCGAACACGTGCAGGACGATGTGCCCGACGGGGTCCGCCGACAGGGTGCAGTAGTCGAGCAGCTCGTCGAACGTCCCGTAGCGGGTGACGACCTGGTCTTGGCGGTTTGCCCGCACTAGTCGCCGGAAAGGCTCCTCGGGGATCCGGCATTCGTGGACGGTGCGGGCCAGCGCGCGCATGAGGGGGATCTCGGGGACGGCGCCCGCGTAGATCCGGTCGAGGTCGCGGTCGACGAGGTCGAGCAGGCCGGCGCGCTCATCCGGCGGGGCCTCGTCGCCGATGTCGTCGACGAGCCGGGCGTAGCCGTAGACGTCGAGGAGGTGGGCCCGGTGCCGGGCGGGAAGGAAACGGGCGGCCACCGGGAAGTTCTCCCTGGCCTGCAGCCGGTTCCTGATCTGGCGTTCGTGGGTCTCGTTCCATAAGCGCTCGCTGATGGACATCGTTTCCTTCGGGGGCGGCGCGCGGGGCGGGGCGGCGCTCTGCCGGTCGCAATGGTCCCCATAACCCTGTTGATCGACGGGTAAACGCGAAACCGATCATATATATGTGTATAAACCAAGTTTTTGGGTTAGAAGAGGTTGGTGACACCTGAGACCGACCCCTCCGTCTCCTCCGCGCTCCCCTCCGGGCCATCGGGCCGCCGCCCTCCGCTCGCCCGCGAACTCGCGTACGGGCTGTCGCTCTTCGCTCTCTACGCCGTCGCCGCGGCCGTCCCCGTCGGCGACCGGCACGCCGCCGCCGCCGACCACGGCCGGCGGATCCACGACCTCGAACGGACGCTGCACATCGCCGCAGAGCGGCCGCTCAACGACTGGCTCGCCGCGCACCGCTCCGTCGCCGTCGTCGCGAACTACGAGTACGCCACCGTCTACCTGATCACCACCTTGTGGGTGCTGGCCTGGCTGTACCGCCGCCGGCCGGGCCGGTACCGCGTCGCCCGCAACGCCTTCGCGCTGATCAACGTGATCGGCGCGCTCTGCTTCGCGCTGTGGCCGGTGGCGCCGCCGCGCCTGCTGCCCGGCCTCGGGTACGTGGACACCGTCCTGACGCACGGCACGTGGGGGTCGTGGGGCAGCCCGGTCGTCGACCACGCCGACCGGCTCGCGGCCATGCCGTCGCTGCACGTCGCGTGGGCGCTGTGGGTGAGCGTCGAGCTGGCGCGGCTGTCGGTGCGGCGGTGGCTGCAGGCGGCCAGCGTCCTGCACGTCTTCGTGACGCTCTACGTCATCATGGCGACCGCCAACCACTACCTGCTGGACGCGGCGGGCGCGCTGGCCGTCGTCTGGGTCGCCTACCTCGTCACCGACCGGGACACCGGCCGGCCGCGGGCCCCGATCGTCCCGCCCGAGGACGCGTTCTTCCTGGCGGTGGAGTCGGACCGGACGCCGCAGCACGTCGGCGGGCTGATCCTGCTCGACGCGCCGGACGGGTCGCCGAGCCGCGAGGACATGATCGCGACGCTGCGCGGGAGGCTGGACGAGCTGCCCCGGCTGGGCCAGCGGCTGTCCCCGCCGTCGCGGCTGCGGCGGCGCCGCTGGGTCGAGCACCCGGTGATCGACTGGGACTGGCACGTGCGCGAGGCGGTGCTCGCGGAGGACGGCGACGCGGGGCTCAACGCGCTCGTCGGCGCGCTGCAGAGCGAGCCGCTGCCGCGCGACCGGCCGATGTGGCGGATGATCCTGGTGCGCGGCTACGCCCCCGACCGGTCGGCGGTGATCTTCCTGATGCACCATGTCGTCGCCGACGGCATGGGCGTGATCACGCACGTGCTGCGGATGCTGACGCCCCCGGACGCGCTGCCGGCCGCGGGCGCCGGGCCGTCGGCGACGCGCCGCGCGCTGGGCACGGCCGCCGGGATCGCCCAGCTGGCGACGGAGTCGCGGCAGCGGACGCGGCTGCCCTCGACCGGCACCGCGGAGCGGGCGTTCGGCACGTTCCGCCTGCCGATGCCGGCGGTCCGCGACCTCGCCCGCAAGCACCGCGTGCGGGTGACGGACGTGGTGCTGTGCGCGCTGGCCGGCGGCCTGCGCCGGGTCGGGCCGCCCGTGGGCGGGCCGGAGGGCGGGCGCGTCCTGCGGGTCGCGGTGCCGCTGATGACGGGCGGGCCCGTGGTGCCGCCCGAGGGCAACCACACCTCGGCGGTCATGGTGGACCTGCCGTACGGGCCGATGCCGGAGGTGGAGCGGCTGCGCACGCTGGCCGCGGCGACGCGGCGGCTGCGGTCCGGCACCCGGGCGCTGGCGTCGGCCTTCGTGATGCAGCGGGCGTCCCGGGCGCTGCCGCCGGTGCTGCACGACGCGTTCGCGCGGGCCGTGTACGGCGGCCGGACGTTCCAGGCGATCGCCACGAACCTCCCCGGCGCGAACACGCCGGCGCGGCTGGCCGGCGCCCCGCTGATCGTGGCGCACCCGATCGTCCCGACCGGGCCGGGCGCGCCGCTCGCGGTCGGTGCCCTCGGCTGGACCGGGATGCTGAACATGGGCGTCAGCGCGGAGGCGACGCTGGTGGCCGACATGGACGCGCTGTGCGGGGCCATGCGCGACGTGATCGAGGAGCTGGGCGCCGCGGAGGCGCCGGAGCCGGAGGCCGCCGACGCCCCGGCGGCCCGCCGCGGCCGCGGGCCGTCCGTCCCCGGCTGAGACGGGGTTTTGCGGCCGGGATGCCCGGGGCTTCCCGGCCGTTTGCCCTGAATGGATAGGTATGGGGGATGGCCGAGATCGACCTGTCGGCGGTCTTCGACGCGTTGCCCGTCGGCTGCGCGGTGTTCACGCCCGATCTGCGGTACGTGATGGTCAACTGCGCCTACGAGCGGCTCGCGGGGCGTTCCCGCGAGCAGCTGATCGGCCGTCCCTTCTACGAGGTGTTCCCCGGCGGCCCGGCCGGGCAGGGCGTGGCCCAGGTGCGGGCGTCCCTGGAACGGGTGGTGGCGGAGCGCGAGACCGACATCATGCCGCTGCAGCGTTACGACGTCGAGGCCGCCGACCGGCCGGGGCTGTACCAGGAGCGGTACTGGAGCATCCGGAACGCGCCGCTGCTCGGTCCGGACGGCACGGTCACCGCCCTCCTGCACCGGGTGGAGGAGGTGACCTCCTACATCATGCAGCTGCGCGCCGCGCGGTCGGGGGAGGCGCCGTCGCCCGAGGCCCAGGTGGAGGGCGTCGAGGCGGAGCTGTTCGCCCGGACGCGCGAACTGCAGGAGGTCAACGACCGGCTGCACCGGGCCCGGCAGGACGAGCACCGGGCCGCGGCGGCGATGCGCGACGCCCTGCGGCGGCAGCAGCAGGCCGTCGCGGACACCTCGCACGACCTGCGCGGGCCGCTCACCGGGCTGCAGACCCGGCTGCAGCTCGCGCTCGCGGACCCGGAGTCCGACTCGCGCGCGATCCTGCACGCCGCGCTGGACGACGCCGAGCGGCTCGGCGACATCGTCTCGGACCTGCTGGAGCTGGCCCGGCTGGAGGCGGGCGTGCCGATCAGGACCGGCACCGTGGACCTGACCCGGCTCGTGGAGGACGAGCTGGCCGGCCGCGAGCCCGGTGTCGCCCTCACGGCGCGCTTGGAGTCCGGCGTGGAGGTGGAGGGGTCGGCCGTCCGGCTGGCGCGGCTGCTGCGCAACCTGGTGTCCAACGCCGAGCGGCACGCGGCGAGCCGGGTCGAGGTGCTGCTCGCCCGGGAGGGCGGCCAGGCGGTCCTCCGGGTCGTCGACGACGGGCCGGGCATCCCGCCGGAGGAGCGGGAGGCGATCTTCCGCCGGTTCTACCGCCGCCCGGACGCGCGCGCCGGCGAGCCGGAGGGCACCGGCCTGGGGCTCGCGATCGCCCGTCAGGTCGCCGTCGCCCACCGGGGGACCCTGGCCGTCGCCGACCGGCCGTCCGGCACCTGCATGGTCCTGCGCCTCCCCTTGTGCGGCTCGTAGTGGCGGCCCGCAGCGGCGGCCCGCGAGCCCCGCGCCCGCGAGAGTACGGGTCGGGACGAACGCGGGATCATGCCGCGTTACGGACGCGTCTGTGCGGGCACTCCTCCTTGACCGAGCCGGTGGGAGGACGGCGATGAAGTACGGGATCGACGAGGGCAGCGTCGTGGTGATCACCGGCGCCAGCGGGGGCATCGGCCGCGCGGCCGCCCGGGCGTTCGGCGGGCGCGGCGCCGGGGTCGCGCTGCTGGCGCGCGGCGAGGAGGGCCTGGACGGCGCCGCCGAGGACGTCGTGAAGGCCGGCGGGCGCGCGCTGCCGATCAGCGTGGACGTCGCCGACGACGGCCGGGTGGAGGCGGCGGCCCGGCGCGTCGAGGAGGAGCTCGGGCCCATCGACGTGTGGGTGAACGTGGCGTTCTCCTCGGTGTTCGCGCCGTTCTGGGAGATCGAGCCCGACGAGTTCAAGCGCATCACCGAGGTCACCTACCTCGGCTACGCCAACGGCACCCGGGCGGCGCTCAAGCGGATGATGCCGCGCGGGCGCGGCGTGATCGTCCAGTGCGGGTCGGCGCTCGCCTACCGCGGGATCCCGCTGCAGAGCGGGTACTGCGGCGCCAAGCACGCCGTCCAGGGCCTCCACGACTCGCTGCGGGCCGAGCTGCTGCACGCGTGCCCCGGCGTGAAGGTGACCATGGTGGAGATGCCGGGCGTCAACACCCCGCAGTTCAGCTGGGTGCTGTCGCGGCTGCCGCGCCGCGCGCAGCCGGTCCCGCCCATCTACCAGCCGGAGATCGCGGCGGACGCCCTGCTGTACGCGGCGGAGCATCCGCGGCGCCGGGAGTACTGGGTCGGCGGGAGCACGGTCGGCACGCTGATCGCGAACAAGTTCGCGGCGGGGGTGCTCGACCGCTACCTGGCGAGGACCGCGTTCTCGTCGCAGCAGACCGGGCAGCGGCGCCCGCCGGACCAGCCCGCGAACCTGTGGGAGCCCGTCGACGGCACCGGAGGCCGCGACTTCGGCGCGCACGGCCGGTTCGATGAGGAGGCCCATCCGCGCAGCCCTCAGCTGTGGGCTGCGAAGCACAAGTACCTGGTCGGCGCGGCGACGGCGGGCGCGGCCGCCACAGGGGCGGCCGTGGGCGCCGCCAGGCTGCTGCGCCGCTGATCCCCTAGGGTGCCGGGGGAAGGGATCGGAGGTTGAGCGCATGGGGGCCGCTGAAGGCGCGCAGCGCGGCGGCGCGAGTTTCGACGTCGCCGAGCACGAGGGCTGGACGGTGGTGACGGTCGAGGGCGAGCTGGACCTCGGCACCGCCGGGACGCTGGACGAGCATCTGTCGAAGGCGATCGGCGCGGAGGAGCGGCCGCGGATCGTCGTGGACGTCACCCGCATGACGTTCTGCGACTCGTCGGGGCTGAACGTCCTGATCCGGGCGAGCAAGCGGATCGCCGCCCTGCAGGGCCGGTTCGTGCTGGTGCGCCCGACCGAGCGCGTCCGCAACGTGCTGCGGGTCACCGGGCTGGAGCGCGTCTTCGACATCCGCGACGAGCCGCCCGAACCCGTGTGACCGGGCGGGCGACCCGGCCGGGCGGGCGGGCCCCGGTGACCGTGACCGGGCGCGGCGGGCGGCCGCGCCCGGGCGGCGGGACGGTCAGCCGATGCGGAGGGGCAGGGTGCGGGGGCCGCGGACCTGCCCGGCGGACCACGTCACCGCCGACGGATCGTCGAGGGTGAAGCGCGGGAACCGTTCGAGCCAGACCTCCAGGGCGACGCGCAGCTCCATGCGGGCCAGGTGCGAGCCGACGCAGCGGTGGATGCCGAGGCCGAACGCGGCGTGCCGGTTGACCTCGCGGTCGATGACGACCTCCCCGGCGCGGTCGAACTGCTCGGGGTCGCGGTTGGCGGCGGGGAACGACAGCAGGATCCAGTCCTCGGCCTTCATGTCGGCGCCGCGCCAGTGCATGTCCTGCTTCACCAGCCGCGCCATCGTCACCGGCGCGTAGGCGCGCAGGAACTCCTCCATCGCCGTCGGCAGCAGCTCCGGCTCGGCGACCAGCCGCTCCCGGTCCGCCGGAGTCTTCGCCAGATGCCACAGCGACGCGCCGATCGCGCTCCACGTGGTGTCGATGCCCGCGATCAGCAGCAGCGCCATCGTCCCCGAGACGTGCGACGGGTCGAGCTTGCGGCCGTACAGCTCGGCGTTGATCAGGTACGTGGTGAGGTCGTCGCGCGGGCGGTCGACGTGGTCGCGGATCTGGTCGAGGAGGTAGTCGAACAGCTTCTCCATCCGCGCGATGCGCTCGTCGGGCGGCCGGTTGACGCCCTCCAGCGCGTTCTCGACGAACTCGCGGAACTTCGGGCCGTCCTCCGGCGGGAACCCGAGCATGTCCGCGATCACCCGCATCGGGATGTGCTGGGCGTAGTCGCGGGCCGCGTCGACGACGCCGTCCCCCTCCAGGCCGTCGAGGAGCGCGTGGCAGAACGCGCGGGTCGCCGGTTCCAGCCGGGAGACGGCCGTCTTGGTGAAGGCCGGCAGCAGCAGCTTGCGCGCGTCGTGGTGGAACGGCGGGTCGGACGAGATCGGCGGCACCCCGCCCACCGGCGCCGCCTCCAGCGGTGGCCGGAAGTTGCTCATCACGATCGACCGGGACGAGAAGCGCTCGGTGTCGTAGGCGATCGCGCTGACGTCCTCGTAGCGGGTCGGCAGCCAGCCGCCGCCGAACCGGCCGGTGTGCGCGATCGGGCAGCGCCGCCGCAGGTCGTCCTGGATCGGGTAGGGGTCGGCCGCCCATTCGGGCTCCATGTGGGAGAAGTCGGTCGCCCAGTCCGCCACCGGACCGGTGACGACCTCGTTGCGCGTGCCGAGCGGCCGGCTCTCGCGCATCTCCTCGAAGCCCTGGGTGAAGCGGTCGTCCTCGGTCGCCGGTGCGCCGGTCGCCGGCGCGCCGCCGGTGGCCGGCTCTCGGTCGATGACCGGCTCGCGGTCGGTGGTCATGCCTCCGCCTCCTTCACGACGGTGATCGCGCGCTCGGGGCAGTTGGCCGCCGCGCGGCGCGCGTCCTGCTCCCCGTCCGCCGGGACGGTCCCGTCGGCGAGGACGGTGCCGTAGCCCTCGTCGTCCTCGCCGAACAGGCCGGGGGCCAGGTCGTAGCAGCGGCCGTGCCCCTGGCAGCGCCCGGGATCGATCCGCACCTTCATCGCGTTCCTCCTGTCTCCGCTTCGGGACCGGCCGGCTCCCCCGGCTCGGGGCGGGCCTGCGCGGGACGGGCCGGCGCGGGACCGGCCGGTGCGGGACCGGCCGGTGCGAAGGCCGCCACGACGCGGGTCAGCAGCGCGGACCACTCCTCGTCGCCGACCCCGTGCATCTCCGGCGGGACCAGCACGCTGCCCATCGCCAGCAGCAGGCAGAAGTGCGCGACGGCCTCGGGCGAGAGCGCGCCGTCCATCTCCCCGCCGGCCTGCGCCGCGCGCACCAGTTCCTCCAGCACGGCGGCGCGCTCGCCCATGTAGTCGTGCATCGGCCGGGCCACGTCGGCGTCGCGGCGGGCCGCCACGAGCGCCTCGACGACGAGGTGGCCGCGCGCGTCCCGGCGGCGCGGCAGCCACCGGCCGATGATCAGCAGCGACTCGGTGATCGGGCGTTCGGGGTCGGCGGCGACGAGCTCGGCCAGCATCTGCCGGCCGTGCGCGCGCAGCGCCGCCACCAGGAGCTCGCCCTTCGAGCCGAAGTGGGCGTACAGCGCGCCGTTGCTGACCCCGGCGGCGGCCGCGATGTCGGCGACGCGCGTGCCGTCGTAGCCGCGCTCGGCGAAGACGCCGGCCGCCGCGCGCAGCAGCCGGTCCCGCGTCTCGGCCGCCGTGACGCCCGCGATCCGGCCCATGGACGGAATTAAAAGACCGTTCATTCAGTACCGTCAAGGGCTGGATTCTCGAATCGAGTTCTAGTATCAACATCTAGAAAGAGGTCGTTCTCTCGTCGGTCGGGAGGCCCGCATGGGCGATGCCGGCGCGCCCGCGTGACCGGGACGACGCCCGCCGTCCGGTGCCCGGAGCCCGCCGCCGGGCGGCCCGGCGACCCCTGGTGGACGCTGTCCGCGGTGAGCATGGCGAGCGTGCTGACCGGGCTCGGCGGCAACACCCTCAACGTCGCGCTCCCCTCGGTCGTGCGGCACTTCCACGCCGGGCCGCTCGCCGCGAACTGGATGCTGCTGGCGTTCCTGCTGGCCAACACCGTCCTCATCGTGGTGTTCGGACGGTTCGCCGACATGTTCGGCCGCCGCGCGATGTACCTGTCCGGCCTCGGCGCCTACACCCTCGCGAGCCTGCTGCTCGGCTTCGCCCCGACCGCCTGGACGGTCGTGGGCCTGCGCGTCCTGCAGGCCGCGGGCGGCGCGATGCTGCTGGCCAACAGCGCCGCCATCGTCACCGACGCGTTCCCGCGCGAGCGGCTCGGCCGCGCCATGGGCGTCTACACCGCCTCGTTCTCCATCGCGCAGCTGGCCGGGCCCACACTCGGCGGCTACCTCACCGACGCCTTCGGCTGGCGCTGGGTGTTCTGGTACAACGTCCCGTTCGGCGTGCTGTGCCTGGTCTGGGGCGCCGTCGCGCTGCGGCCCGTGGAGGCGGCCTCGCGCGAGCGCGGCGTCGACGTGCCCGGCAACGTGCTCGTCCTCGCCGGGCTCGGCGGCCTGCTGTTCGGGCTGTCGCAGGTCAACGAGCGGGGATGGGGCAGCCCGGTCGTCATCGGCGGCGTCGCCGTGTTCGCGGTGCTGCTGCCCGTCTTCCTCACCGTCGAGCGCCGCTCCTCCCGCCCGGTCGTCGACATCGCCCTGTTCCGGGACGCGCCGTTCGCGCTCGGCCTGCTCGCCACGTTCCTCAACGCGACCGCGCGGATGGGCGCGGTCGTGCTGCTCGCGCTGTTCTTCCAGTCCGTGCAGGGCGACGACCCCGTCACGGCCGGGCTCAAGGTGCTGCCGATGTCGGCGGTCGCGGTCCTGGCGTCCACCGGCGCGGGCTTCCTCGAGAACCGCGTCGGCGCCCGGACCATGACGGTGCTCGCCGCCGCGCTGACGACGCTCGGGCTGCTCGAACTGCTGGCGGCGATCGGGCGGGACGTCCCGTACGCGCCGGTCGCGGCGGGCCTGATGCTGCTGGGCGCCGGGTCGGGCGCGTTCCTGCCCTCCAACGCGACGGCACTGCTGAGCGGCCTGCCGTCGCACCGGCTCGGCGTGGTCAACGCGATGCGGCTGATGGTGCAGAACACCGGCATCGTGGTGAGCACCGCCCTGGCCTTCTCGATCATCGCGGGCCCGGTGCCGGCCGCGCTGCGCGCGCACGTCTTCGCCGGGGACCTGTCGCGGGTGTCGGGGCAGGGCGTCCAGCAGCTCGTCCTCGGCTACCGGTACGCGCTGGCCTGCATGGCGGCGCTGTCCGCGCTCGCCGTGCTGGCCTGCCTCGGCACCCGCCGCGCGGAGCGCTCCCGCTAGGCGAGCGCTCCCCCTAGGCGAGCGCTCCCGCTAGGCGATGGCCTCCACCTCCTCGCGGGTCAGCTCGGGGTCGGGCGCGGACGGCGCCGTCACCGCGACGGGCGCGGAGGCGCCGCCGGCGACCCGCGCCTCGGCCTGCCGGAACTCCGGCAGCGGGCCGGTCGCGTCGTACAGCCCGTTGAGCGCGAGCCAGAGGGCGCCGCGCCGCATGCGCAGCACCAGCGGGTTCGGCCGCTGGTAGAGGGCCAGCTTCTGCGCCCATTCGGGGAGCATGTCGCGGGCAGCCCAGTCCATGAAGGGGCTGCCGGGCTCCCACGGCTTTGTGCCGTTGCCACGCAGGTTCGGGCCGGTCCCGAACGCCTTGATCGGCGTGATGGCCAGGCGCGGCAGGTAGGACTCCAGGCACTCGGCGACGTCCGCCTTCGTGGCGGGCAGGTCGGTGCCGCCCAGCGCCTCCCCCACCCGAACGAACTCGCCGTAGTAGCGCTCCAGGTCGGCGCCGCGCAGCGGCTTGCGGTGGTAGCGCTCGTGGGCCGTCGCGAGGCCCCACACGACGGTGGCGTAGTTCCAGCGCAGCCAGTCGGGGTCGTCGGCGTCGTACGGCAGGCCGTCCGGGCGGGTGCCCTTCACGGTGTGGTGCATCGCGCGGACCGTGCGCGCGAGCCGCTCGGCGGTCTTGGTGGAGCCGTAGGCGGTGCCGATGAAGAACGACAGCGAGTGGCCGAGCCGGACGGCGGCGCCCTCCGGGTCGATGCCGCCGGTCGGGACGCCGTCCACCCGCTCGGGGATGCGGGAGTGGTCGTAGGCCATCCAGCTGATGCTGGGGTCGAGGCCCTCGATGTAGGCGGCGCCGACCAGGCCGAGGACCAGGGTCGGCAGGTGCGAGTGGACGTACCAGACCGCGCTGTCCGGGCCGAACCAGCCCGGGTCGCCCTCGGGTCCGGCGAACTCCAGGCCCCGGAAGAACCGGGACCGGATCTCGGTGTCGAAGGCCCGCTCGAATCGTGCCGCGAGGATGTTCGTCCTGGGTGCCATCCCGGCGCTCCCGTCAGAGTCTGGATACAACTGTGTCCAGACTCCAGCGTAAGTGTCTGGGTACATGCGTGTCCAGACTTGGTATCGTGACCGCCATGGCGAACGCCCGGACGGCCGCGAACACCCGGTGGGCCGGGGTCCCCGCCGCCCGGCGCCGGGACGAGCGGCGCGACATGCTCGTCCGGGCCGCGTACCGGCTGTTCACCGCGGGCGGCGAGGCCGCCCTGGCCGTCCGCGCGGTGTGCCGCGAGGCGGAGCTGCACACGCGCTACTTCTACGAGAACTTCGCCGACACCGCCGAGCTGCTCGCGGCCGTGTACGACCAGCAGGCCACCGCGCTCGGCGACGTCCTCGCCCGCGCGGTCGAGGACGCCGGCCCGCGCCCCGACGCGCGCACCCGCGCCGGCATCCGCGCCGTCCTGCGGTTCATCAGCGACGACCCGGGCCGCGGGCGCGTGCTGTTCGCCGAGGCGCGCGGCAACGAGATCCTCGCCGCCCGCCGCCGCGCCGCGCAGACCGCGCTGCTGGAGGGCGTCCTCGCGATGACCCGCGACCAGGACCCGCCGCTCCCCGTCGTCATCGCCGCCACCATGTTCACCGGCGCCATGACCGAGCTCGCCCAGCAGTGGGCCGACGGCCGGCTCGGCACCGACCTCGACGCCGTCGTCGACGGCGCCGTGACGCTCTCCCTCGCCCTGCACGGCGCCGTCTAGCCGGGCCGCGCCGCGCGCGGCCCGGCGGGCGTCAGGCCCCCCAGACCGCCTTCGCGTAGTTCAGGAAGTTCAGGCCGAGGATCTTCTCGATCCGGGTCGAGGAGTAGCCGCGCCGCTCCAGCAGCCGCGCCAGCTCGCGGAACTGGTCGACGCCGCGCAGGTCGGCGACGAACGGGAGGGTGTCGGCGCGCTCGCCCGCCGCGGACGCGCCGGCCGCCCGCCGCCGCGCCACCTGCTCGGCGAGCCGCTCCCGGTAGGCGTCCAGGTCGTCGATCGCGGTGATCGCGCCGTCGGTGCCGATGCCGACGTGGTCCTCGCCGCAGACGTCGACCGCGTGCGCGATGTGCTCGACCACGTCCGCGGCCGTGGCGTGGCCGGAGGCGTTGACGAACGGCATGAAGTAGACGCCGACGAACCCGCCCCGCGAGGCGACGAGCCGCAGCTCCTCATCGGTCTTGTTGCGGGGCAGGTCGACGAGGGCGCGGCAGCCCGTGTGGTTGATCGAGACGGGCTGGGCGGACACGCGCGCGGCCTCCAGGCACGTCCGCTCGCCGCTGTGCGAGAGGTCCACCATGACGCGCCGCTCGTTGAGGGCCTCGACGACCTCGCGCCCGAGCGGCGTGAGGCCGCGGTTCCCGGGCGCCATCGAGCCGTCGCCGATCCGGTTCGCCTGGTTGTAGGTCAGCTGGACGACCCGCACGCCCAGGCGGGCGAACTCGGCCACCCGCTCGGGGCGGTCCTCCACGGCTGCGGCGTTCTGGAACCCGTAGATGATGCCGATCCTGCCGGACCGCTTGGCCTCGGCGATGTCGGCGGCGGTGCCGATCCGCATCAGGTCGCCCGGACGGGCGGCGATGATCGCGTCCCACGTCCGGATCTCGTCGAGGGTGTGCCGGTAGGGCGGGAAGTCGCCGAGCGTGTAGCCCAGCGTCACGTTGATCGCGGTGACGCCGGAGGCGCGCGCGTCGGCCAGGGCGCGCTCGTTGATCGTCAGCTGGGCGCTGGTCGGGGCGAGCTGTCCGGAGGCGGCTGCCGACGTGGGCGCGTTGGGGTCGTCCAGCTCGCCGAGCGCGTTGATGACGACGAAGTCCTCGATGTCAACGCCCATCGGGCGCTCCCTTCCCGGTGCCGGCGCCGGTGCCGGCCGCCTGGGCGTCGTGGTCCGAGCGGTCGTAGTCGGCACGGTGGTAGTCGGCACGGTCGTAGTCGGCACGGTCGTGGCGCCGGCCGCGCTTGACCGTGGTGACGATGCGGCGGAGGTGGTCGATGTCCTCGTACGGGTCCGCGTCGACGATGACGAAGTCGGCCCGCTTGCCCGGCTCGACGGTGCCGACCGTGTCCTGGAGCCCGATCGCGGCGGCGCCCGCGGCGGTGGCCGCGCGGATCGCCTCGTGCGGCGCCATCCCCATCGAGCGGACGAGGTAGCGGAGCTCGTCGTGGAGCGACGGGAACCGGTCGCGGGGCGACGTCTCGTAGTCGGTGCCGGCGCAGATCGTGACGCCCGCGCGGCGCGCCCGGCCGATCAGCCGCCGCAGCACGCGCGGGGCGAGTTCGGCCGCGCCGGGGGCGCTCGACGGCATCCGGGCCACGAGGCTCGCGGTCGCGTCGAGGACCGTCCCGCGGCGCCGCATGTCCTCGAACAGCGGGTCCAGGGCGTCCTCGGGCGCGTCGAGGAAGCGCCGGTAGGCGTCCGCGAGGTGCTCGCGCTGCCGCCGGTACGACACGGGCCGGTCACCGGAGAGTTCGTGGACGAGCATGTGGACGTGGGACACCACGTCCACGCCCGCCGCGACGACCTCGCCGGGCATCGCGGGGAACACGGCCGCGTGCGCCCACACCAGCATCCCCTGATGGTGCGCCTCCGCGGCGATCCGGCGGACCAGCGAGGCGTCGAGGTCGGCGTAGATCTTGATCGCGACGGCGCCGGTGCCGCGCGCGGCGGCGACGGCGAGCCGCAGGTCGGTCCCCTCGTCGACCGCCCGCATCCAGGGCACGGCGCCGGGCGCCGCCCCCTGCGTCACCTGGTGGGTGCGGGGGTCGTCGAAGAACCCCGGGCCCGCCATCAGCGCCGCGCAGTGGACGTCCGGGCCGGGGATCTCGCCGACGAGCGCGGCGCGCGCGAGGTCGGCCATCTGCCGCAGGTCGCCGGCCATCTCGCGGATCGCGGTGACGCCGCCGTAGACCTGCCGCCGCATCATCGCCTCGGCCTGGGCGCGGTTCGGCGGGGTCGACAGGTGCTGGTGGGCGTCGACCAGGCCGGGGAGCAGGAACCTTCCCCGCGCGTCGACCGTCTCGGCGCCGGGCGGGCCCGACGGGCCGAGGTCGGCGTCGGGGACCACCGCCTCGATCACCGGGCCGTCCGTCACCACCGCCATGCCGTGCCGGACGGGGGCGCCGGTCCCGTCGATCAGCGACACGCCCCGGTAGGCCGTCACGCGGCCCGGCCCGGGCGCGGCGAAGGGGGTGGGGGCCGGGTCGTTCTCCGCGACCGGGGGCTCGTCCTGGTCCGTCATGGCGATCGCGCGGTCTCCGTTCTCGATCCTGGAGGGCCGGAAAATCCGCCCTTGACCAGGGATGTTACATACACCGTAACAACTGTTGTGAAGCTGGCAACGTCTGTTAGGGTGCCCGAAGATCGGTCATCCGTCCAGCGAACCGTGGAGGGACGTTGTCCAGACCGGGCGGCTCCGCCGTCGACAAGGCCCTGGACCTCATCGAGTCCACCGTGCGGGCCGACCGCCCGCTCCGCCTGAGCGAGCTGGCGAGCGAGACGGGGATGCACCGCGCCACCGCCTACCGCATCCTGGTGGACCTGGTGAGGCGCGGCTGGGTCCTGCGCAGCGAGGACCGCTACCTGCCGGGCCCGGCCGTCCTGCGGTTCTCCCAGGCCGCCGCCGCGGGCTCGCTGGCCGTGCTCGGCCGCCCCGTGCTCCAGGCGCTGTCGGACCGGACGGGGATGATGGTGAACCTCCAGGTGCTAGAACCGGAGGGCGGCCGCGTGATCGACGCCGTCCGCCCGCCGCGGCTGGCGATGTTCACCGACCTGCTCGGCGAGCTGCTGCCGGTCCACACGTTCGCCGGGCCCCTGGCCCTCGTCTCCGCGCTCGACGAGGCGGCCCGGCTCCCGTACCTGCGCGCCGCCGAGCGGCAGGGGCACCCGCCGGAGGGCCTCGCCGCGCTGCTGGAGGACATCGAGCGGACCCGGCGCACCGGCTTCGCGCTGCAGCGCGGGCGCAACGAGGAGGTGATCGCGTCGCTGAGCCGCGCGGTCCTCGCCGGCAACGGCCGGCCGCTGTGCGCGATCACGGTCGTCGGCCTGGACGGCGAGTTCGACGATCCGACGCAGGCCGTGCTGCGGGAGCACCTGTCCGCGGCCGCGGCGGAGCTGGGGCGCGCGCTGGCCGGTCCGGGCTCCGGGGCCGGCCGTGAGTGACCCCGCGGGCGTCGGCGTCCTGATCCTCGACCGGGGCCGGACCCGGGAGGCCGCGCGTCCGGAGGCGGTGGCGGAGGCGGTGCGCACCGCCCTCATCGCCGTCGCGGCCGGCGAGGTCTCCGCGCCGCCGCGCGTCGCCGCCCGCTCGGGGCGCGGCCTGCTGGGCGCGATGCCGGGCCACGTGCCCGGGCTGGGGCTGTCGGCGAAGCTCGTGTCGGTCTTCCCCGGCGCCGCGCCGGGCGAGCACGGCTCCCACCTCGGCATCGTCGCGCACTTCGACGCCGAGACCGGGCGGCCGCTCGCCGTCATGGACGCCGAGGCGGTCACCGCCGTGCGGACGGCGGCCGCCGCGACGGTCGCCATGCGCGCGCTCGCCCGCCCCGGCGCGTCCCGGATCGCCGTGATCGGCACCGGGACGCAGGCGCGCGCGCAGATCGCGCTGATCGCGGCGATGGACGGCGTGGAGCTCGTGGTCGGCGCGTGCGACCCGGCCAAGGCCGAGCGGCTCGTCGCGCAGCTGCCCGAGCGGCCGGCCGCGGGAGCGGCGGCGGCCGGCGTCGAGGCGGCGGTCCGGTCGGCGGACGTCGTCTTCTGCTGCACGTCCACCCGGGAACCGGTCCTCCGGCGCTCGTGGCTGCGCGACGGGGCCCACCTCAGCTCGGTCGGCGGCTCCGACGGCCCGGAGTTCGACGCCGGGACGCTGGAGGACGCGTCGCTGTTCGTCGAGTGGCCCGGCGCCGTGACCGAGCCGCCTCCGGCCGGAGCCTGGGAGCTGCAGGGCATCGATCCGGCGCGCGCCCGGCTCATCGGCGACGTCCTCGCGGGGAGGCGTCCCGGCCGCCGTTCGGCGTCGGAGCTGACGCTCTTCAAGTCGACCGGCCACGCCGCCCTCGACGTCGCGGCGGCCTCCGTGGTGTACCGCGCGGCCCGCGAGCGCGGGCTGGGCATCGCCGTCGACCTCTAGCGGGGCGCAGGCCGCCCGCCTCAGGCGCGGCGCCGCCTGCTCGGCCACATTCGGATGTGCGGCCGGCGGAAAACAGTCGTCCCGTTTCGGGGTCGCTCGTCCGCCACCGGCGCCGCGCGGAAGGACGGCGCGGCGCCCCTCTCCCCCGCTTTCGACGTGCGCCGGACGCGCTCCTCCTCGTTTTCGGAACGCGGCTCCCCACGGCGCACGCCGCACCCGGAAATGCGATGGCCCGTCCCGGAGGGTTCGGGGCAGCATGAAGTCCGCGGCGGCGTGGGGAGGGCGCGTGGTTCTGGCGGATGCACGGGATGGTCTTCAGGACGGACGGGCACCTCGCAGGCGGGCGGTGCTGCTGGCGTTGCGGTACTACACCGCCGTCCTGCGCCGGAACTGGCGGGTCTCGATACCGGCGATGGTCTTCCCCGCCCTCGGGAACACCTGCCTGTACTACCTCACGCCGCTGGTGGTGGCCGCCCTGATCGGACACCTGGCGGGCGGCGGGGACGGCACGCTCGGCGCGATGCTCCCCTACCTGCTCGGTTTCACCGGCCTGATGGCGGCGGGCGAGGCGTTCTGGCGGGCCGGCCTGCACTGCCTCAACCGGACGGACGGGCGGGGCATCGAATGGCTCGGCATCGTCGGCATGGACGAGCTGCTCGCCAAGGAGACCGCCTTCTTCCACGACAACTTCGCCGGCGCGCTCACCAAGCGGATCCTCAACTTCTCCAGCGGGTTCGAGGACTTCGCCGACACGCTCGCGTTCTCGATCATGGCCAACGTGATCCCGCTGTCGTTCGCCTCGGTGGTCCTGTGGCGGTACCACCCGCTGCTGGTCGTCGTGCTCCTCGGCATGATCGTCCTGACCGGCCTGCTCGTCGCGCCGCTCATCCGCCGCCGGCAGGCGCTGGTGGACGCGCGCGAGGCCGCCAAGGTGCGGGTGTCGGGCCATGTCGCCGACGTGGTGACGAACATGGAGACGGTCCGCGCGTTCGCCGCCGAGGAGCGGGAGGCCGCGGAGTACCGGACCCGCGTCGTCGAGCAGCGCCGGCTGTCGCTGCGCTCGTGGGACTACGCCAACCTGCGGGTGGACATGATCGTCGCGCCGATGTCGATCCTGACCGGCGTCCTCGGCCTGCTGGCCGCGGTCGCGCTGCGCGGCGGGCTCGGGGTGGAGGCCGTCGTGGTGACGTTCACCTACTACACCAACGCCACCCGGATCATGTTCGAGTTCAACCAGGTCTACCGGCGGATCGAGAGCACGCTCACCGAGGCCGCGCAGTTCACCGAGCTGCTCCTGGCGCCGCCGGCCGTCGTCGACCCGCCCGATCCGGAGCCGCCGGCGCTGGCCGACGCCTCGGTCCGCTTCGAGCGGGTGCGCTTCGCGCACGGCGACGGCCCGCCCCTGTTCGACGGGCTGGACCTGGAGATCCCGGGAGGCTCCAGGATCGGGCTCGTCGGACGGTCCGGCGGCGGCAAGACCACCCTGACCCGGCTGCTGCTGCGCCTGATGGACGTCGACGGGGGACGCATCCTGGTCGGCGGCCAGGACATCGCGCGGCTGCGCCAGAGCGACCTGCGCGCCCTGATCGCGTACGTGCCGCAGGAGCCCGCGATGTTCCACCGGTCGGTGCGCGACAACATCGCCTTCGCCCGGCCGGGCGCCACCGAGGACGAGATCCTGCGGGCCGCGCGGGCGGCGCACGTCACCGAGTTCACCGACGGCCTGCCGGACGGGCTCGGCACCCTGGTCGGCGAGCGCGGCGTCAAGCTCTCCGGCGGGCAGCGGCAGCGCGTCGCGCTCGCCCGCGCCATCCTCCGGGACGCGCCGATTCTGCTGCTGGACGAGGCCACCAGCGCCCTCGACTCCGAGAGCGAGATCCTCGTCCAGGAGGCCCTGTGGCACCTGATGCGCGACCGCACCGCCCTGGTCGTCGCGCACCGCCTGAGCACGGTCGTCCGGATGGACCGGCTGGTCGTCCTCGACCGGGGCCGCGTCCTGGAGCAGGGCTCGCACCGGGAGCTGCTCCAGGCGGACGGCGCGTACGCCCGGCTGTGGCACCACCAGTCCGGCGGATTCCTCACCGACGACGACGCCGGCGCCGAGGCGCTCGACCGCCGTCCCGCCTGACCGGGCGCCGTCCCCCCGGCGCCTCGCCACGATAAGCGCCAGAATTGTTGACAATTTCGGCGACAGGTTCCAGGATCGTGGTGGCCGGCCCTGGTCCGGGGGTCGGTCCCGCATGTCGATGGAGGAAATCCGAATGAGCACCGATACCGGCGGCCCGCTGCTCGTCGTCAGCGCGCACGCCGGTGACTTCGTCTGGCGGGCGGCCGGGGCGATCGCGCTGGCCGCCGAGCGCGGGGACCGGGCGAAGGTCGTGTGCCTGAGCTACGGCGAGCGCGGCGAGTCCGCGCGGGCGTGGCGCGAGGGCAAGGGCCTCGACGAGATCAAGGCGCTGCGGCGGGGCGAGGCGGAGGCCGCCGCGGCCGAGCTGGGCGCCGAGATCGAGTTCCTGGACGCCGGCGACTACCCGCTGCGGGAGACACCCGAGCTGGTGGACCGCCTCGTCCGGGTGTACCGGGAGGTCGAGCCCGCGGTGGTGCTGACGCACACGCTCGCCGACCCGTACAACGGCGACCACCCGGCGGCGGCGCGGATGGCGATGCAGGCGCGCGTCCTCGCGCAGGCCATCGGGTACGACGCGCCGGGCGAGCCGCTGGGCGCGCCGCCGGTGTTCCTCTTCGAGCCGCACCAGCCGGAGCAGTGCGACTTCAAGCCGGACGTCCTGCTCGACATCACGCCGGTCTTCGAGCGCAAGCGCAAGGCGATGGAGTGCCTGCCCGCGCAGGTGCACATGTGGGAGTACTACACCGACCTGGCGAAGCGGCGCGGCGTCCAGCTGAAGCGGAACGCGGGCCCGAACCTGGGCCTGCCCCACGAGACGATGGCCGAGGCGTACGTGCGCGTGTACCCGCAGACGACGGGGGTGCTGGCGTGAGGACCGTGGTGGTGACGGACCCGCCGCGCGCGGACGCCGCGGCGGTCGACGCGCTGGGCGGCTTCGGCGTCGCGACCGTGCACGAGGCGATGGGGCGGACCGGCTACCTCGGCCCCGCGATCCGCCCGGTGCACCTCGGGTCGCGGATCGCGGGGACGGCCGTCACGGTGCTGTCATGGCCGGGCGACAACCTGATGATCCATGTCGCGGTCGAGCAGTGCCGTCCCGGCGACGTGCTGGTGGTGGCGACGACGTCGCCGTCCACCGACGGGATGTTCGGCGAGCTGTTCGCGACGGCGCTGCAGTTCCGCGGCGTGCGCGGGCTGGTGATCGGCGCCGGGGTGCGGGATGTCGCCGCCCTGCACGCGATGGGCTTCCCAGTGTGGTCGGCGGCGGTCAGCGCGCAGGGCACGGTGAAGGCGACGCCGGGCGCGGTCAACGTGCCGGTGACCATCGGCGGGCAGGTCGTCAGGGCGGGGGACGCGATCCTCGCCGACGACGACGGCGTGGTGCGCGTCCCGCGCGAGCAGGTCGCCGGCGCGGTGGAGGCGGCGCGCGCGCGTGAGGAGAAGGAGCAGGCGACCCGCGCGGCGTTCCAGAAGGGCGAACTCGGGCTCGACCGCTACGGGCTGCGCGACCGGCTGCCCGGGATGGGCGTCGAGTACGTCCCCTACAGCGAGTACGGCGAGTCATGAGCACCGGGATCCGCTGCATGATGATGCGGGGCGGGACGTCCAAGGGCGCCTACTTCCTCGCCGGCGATCTGCCCGCCGACCCCGCCGAGCGCGACGAGCTGCTACTGCGGGTCATGGGCACGCCCGACCCCCGGCAGATCGACGGGATCGGCGGCGCGCACCCGCTGACCAGCAAGGTCGCGGTGGTCTCCCCCTCGCGGCGGCCGGACGTCGACGTCGACTACCTGTTCCTGCAGCTCGGCGTCGGGGAGCCGACCGTCTCCGACCGGCAGAACTGCGGCAACCTGCTCGCCGGGATCGGCCCGTTCGCGGTCGAGCGCGGCCTCGTCGCGGCCGGCCCCGACCGCAGCGGCGTGCGGATCCGGATGGTCAACTCCGACAGCGTCGCGACCGCGACGTTCGCGACGCCCGGCGGCGCCGTCGACTACGACGGGGACACCGCGATCTCGGGGGTGCCCGGCACCGCCGCCCCGGTCGTCCTGGACTTCGAGGACACCGAGGGGTCGGCGTGCGGGGCGCTGCTGCCGACCGGGAACGTCCGGGACGTCGTCGACGGCGTCGAGGTCACGTGCGTCGACAACGGGATGCCGGTCGTGGTCGCCGCCGCGTCCGATCTCGGGGTCACCGGCTACGAGGACCCCGCCGACCTCGCCCGGCTGCGCGACCGGATCCAGTCGCTGCGGCTGGCCGCCGGGAGGCTGATGGGGCTCGGCGACGTCTCGGACGCGTCCGTCCCGAAGACCACGCTCGTCGCGCCGCCCCGCGACGGCGGCGCCGTCTGCACCCGGACCTTCATCCCGCTGCGCGTGCACGCCTCGATCGGCGTGCTGGGCGCCGTCTCCGTGGCGACCGCGCTGCTGATGGACGGCGCGGTCGGCCACGACCTCGCCGACCTCCCGGCGCCGGGCGCGCCGATGGGCATCGAGCACCCCACCGGCCGGCTGGACGTCGCGGTCGAGCTCGACGGCGCGTCCGTGCGCCGCTCCAGCGTCGTCCGCACCGCCCGCAAGCTCTTCGACGGAACCGTCTTCCCCCGGAGGTCCCTTTGATCACGCATGAGATCGCGCACGTCGGGAGCGTCGAGCTGCTGACGCCCGTCCCGGACGAGAGCCTGCGGTTCTTCACCCGCGTCATGGGCCTGACGGAGGTCGGCTCCGAAGGCGACTCGGTGTACCTGCGCACGTGGGACGACTACGAGCACCACACCGTCAAGCTCACCGCGCACAGCACGTCCGGCATCCGCCGGACCGCGCTGCGGACCTGGTCGCAGGAGGCCCTCGAACGGCGCGTCAAGGCGATCGAGGAGGCGGGGCTCGGGGTCGGCTGGCGCGACGGCGACCCCGGCCTCGGCCCGACGTACGTGTTCCGCGACCCCGACGGCCACGAGCTGGAGCTGTACTGGGAGAGCGAGTGGTACGAGGCGCCGCCGGAGCTGCGGCCGTCGCTGAAGAACCAGGCGCAGGCGTACCCGGCGCGCGGCGTGTGCGTCCGCCGCCTCGACCACGTGAACTTCCTGTCCGCCGAGGTCGAGCCGAGCACCGAGTTCCTGATGGAGACGCTCGGCGGGCGCACCACCGAGCAGATCCGGCTCGACAGCGGGGACATCGCCGGGCGCTGGCTGCACTTCACCAACAAGTCCTACGACATCGTCTACACCCGCGACCGGACGGGCGCCAACGGGCGGCTGCACCACATCGCCTTCGCCACCGACACCCGCGAGGACATCCTCCGCGCCGCCGACATCTTCCTCGACCACGGCGTCTTCATCGAGACGGGGCCGCACAAGCACGCGATCCAGCAGACGTTCTTCCTGTACGTCTACGAGCCGGGCGGCAACCGGATCGAGCTGTGCAACCCGTGCGCGCGGCTGGTCCTGGCGCCCGACTGGAAGCCGATCACCTGGACGGAGGCGGAGCGCGCCAAGGGCCAGGCGTGGGGCCTGAAGACCATCGAGTCCTTCCACACCCACGGCACCCCGCCCCTCTGACCCGCGGCACGCCGGCGGGGAGGGTCAGGAGGAGAGGCGGCGGAGGAGGTCGCGGCTGGCGGCGGCCATCGTGGGCGGGACGTCCAGTTCGACCAGCATGTCCGCCGCGGCGGCCATCTCGGCGGCGCGGCGGACGGCGTGCCGGTGCGTCCCGGCGACGAGGCGGTCCACCGTCGGCTCGCCCGCCGCGACCAGCTCCTCGACGATGTTGCCGCGCAGCCAGTCCTCGCAGCCCGCCGCGCGCGCCGCCTCCAGCGCCTCCACGACCGACGCGGCGAGGCCCTTGAAGAAGACGCTGCGCAGCAGCTTGCGGGTCGCGGCGGCGCCCGCCTCGGCGTCCATCACCTCGACGGAGGCGCCCAGCCCGGTGAGGATCGCGGCGGCGTCCGCGGCCGCGTCGCCGCTGGCCAGCATGGGGGTGAACAGCCCGCGGCCGGGCACCGGCGCCATGATCGCGATGTCGGCGAACCGCACGCCGCCCGCCTTCGCGGCCGCCGCCAGCTCCCGCTTCAGGCCGGGCGAGGCGGTGTTCATCTCGGCCCAGACGGCGCCGCCCGCACCCGGGATCCCGGCGCGCAGCGCGGCCGCGGCGTCGTGCGCGCTGTTCACGCTGAGCACCAGGTCGGCGCCTTCGGCCGCGTCCGCCTCGCCGGCGGCGGCGACCGTCCCGTCCGGTGCCGCGACGGCGGGATCGTAGGCCCGGACGGCGGCGCCGGCGGCGACCAGGTCGCGCGCGATCGCCCCGCCGGCCTCCCCCAGCCCGAGCACGGCGACGACGGGCGGCCGCCCGGTACCCTGCGACATTCGAGCCTCCTCGACCACGGTGGCGCGGCCCCGCCGCTAGACTGAGGGTCGCGCCAAAATTGGCGACAATATCTTCGCACGGGTTCCACGGGAGGGACAGTGCCGACTGCCGACGACCAGGACACCGGCCGCCCGGTGGCGACCGGGATCCGGGAGGCGATCCTCTCCGGCGAGTTCGTGCCCAACCAGCGGCTGGTCGAGGCGGACCTCGCCGAGCGCTTCGGCGCCAGCCGCGCCGCCGTCCGCGCCGCGCTGCTGGAGCTGGCCAACGAGGGCCTGATCGAGCGGGTCCAGAACCGGGGCGCCCGGGTCCGGGCGATCTCCCTGGAGGAGGCCATCGAGATCAGCGAGCTGCGCATGGTGATCGAGGGGCTGTGCGCCGCCAAGGCCGCCGAGCGGGTCACCGAGGACGGCGTCCGGCTGCTGACCGGGATCGCCGAGGACATGCGCGCCGCGGTCGCGTCCGGCGACGTGTTCGGCTACTCCCGGCTCAACGAGCGGCTGCACCGCGAGATCCGCGCGATCAGCGGCCAGCGCACCGCCGCCGAGGTGCTGGAGCGGCTGCGCGCGCAGAGCGTCCGGCACCAGTTCAAGCTGGCGATGCACCCCGGCCGCCCGGCGGTGTCGCTGCCCGAGCACCTGGCGATCATCGAGGCGATCCGCGCCCGCGACCCCGAGGCCGCCGAGCGGGCCGCCCGCGAGCACCTGCGCAGCGTCATCCGCACCCTGCCCGAGGCGGACCGCACCCGGCCGCACGGCAACGGCCTGGCGCCCTGACGACGGCTCCGCCGTCGCCCTCGCGCGGCCCCTGCGCGGGCGGCGGTCCCGGCCGGCTGCTCTCGCGGCCGGTCAGGGCGATCCTGGGCGGCGGATTGATCGCCGTCGCCGGAGTGCCTAGATTTGGCGGTGGAGCCCGTTCCGGCAGCACCGTCTCGGTCAGGGAGCCGCCATGTCCCCGCGCACACGCCCGCCCTTCCGCGCCGACCACGTCGGGAGCCTGCTGCGCCCGCCCGACCTGCTGGCCGCGCGCGACGACCACGCCCGCGGCCGCATCGACGGCCGGCGCCTCGCCGAGGTGGAGGACGCCGCGATCCGCGACGCCGTCGCGATGCAGCGCCAGGCCGGGCTGCGGACCGCCACCGACGGCGAGTTCCGCCGCACGTCCTGGCACATGGACTTCATCTACCGGCTCGGCGGGATCAGCCCGGCGGACGAGCAGATCAAGGTCAGGTTCCGCAACGAGTCGGGCGACCTGGAGTTCAGCACGGCCGCGCTGCGCGTGCACGACCGGGTCCGCCTCGAGGAGACGATCTTCGCCGACCACTTCCGCTTCCTGCGGGACGCGGCGGGCGAGGGCGTCACGCCGAAGCTGACGATCCCGTCGCCGAACATGGTCCACTACCGGGGCGGGCCCGCGGCGATCGACCCGGAGGTGTACCCGGACGTCGAGGAGTTCTGGTCCGACCTGGCCGCCGCGTACGCCGAGCAGGTGCGGCGGATCGCCGACCTCGGCTGCCGGTACCTGCAGCTCGACGACACCAGCCTCGCCTACCTCAACGACCCGAAGCAGCGCGCGATGATCGCCGAGCGCGGCGACGACCCGGACCACCTGCACCTGCGCTACATCCGGCAGATCAACGCGGCACTGGCGGGACGTCCCGCCGACCTCGCCGTCACCACGCACATGTGCCGCGGCAACTTCCGCTCGTCGTGGACGGCGGAGGGCGGCTACGACTTCGTCGCCGAGGCGCTGTTCTCTGAGCTGGACGTGGACGGGTTCTTCCTGGAGTACGACGACCAGCGCTCCGGGGGCTTCGAGCCGCTGCGGTTCGTCCCGCCCGGCAAGACGGTCGTGCTCGGCCTGGTCACGACCAAGCGCGGCGAGCTGGAGTCGAAGGACGAGCTGAAGCGCCGCATCGACGAGGCCGCCCGGTTCGTCCCGCTGGAGCAGATCTGCCTGTCGCCGCAGTGCGGGTTCTCCTCCACCGTCGAGGGGAACGTGCTCACGGCGAGCGAGCAGTTCGCCAAGCTGCGGCTCATCGCCGAGACCGCCGAGGAGGTCTGGGGCTGACCTCCGCCCGGACGCCCCCGGGGCGGGCTAGCCGGTCTCGGCGGGCTGCTGGACGGGCTCGGCCATGAGGTGTTCGAGGGCGGTGACCGCGTGCGCCCGGTGCACGTCGAGGACGCGGACGGCCTCGTCGGCGTCCCCGGCGCGCAGCGCGGCGAGGGCCGCGCGGTGCTCGCCGACGACGCGTTCCCGGTTGACGCCCTCGCCGTAGTAGATGGAGCGGTAGGCGTCGGTGGCGTCCCACAGCGTGCGGATGAGCCGGACGAGGCGCGGCATCGCCGCGTACTCGTAGAGCGCCATGTGGAACGCCCGGTTCGCCGCCGCCATCGCGAGCACGTCGCCGGCCCGCGCCGCGGTCTCCACCTCGTCCTCGGCGCGGTCGAGGGCGGCGAGGTCGGCGGGCGTCATCAGCGCGGCCGCGCGGCGCACCGCCTCCTCCTCGAGGAGGGTCCGGATGCGGTACACCTCGCGCAGGTCGCCGAGGGACAGCTCCTCGACGTAGTAGCCGCGGTGCGCGCGGTAGGTGACCAGGCCCTCGCCCTGCAGGGTCTTGAGCGCCTCGCGCAGCGGGACGCGGCTGACGCCGAACTCCTCGGCCACCACGTCCTGCCGGATCGGCGCGCCCGGGCGGAGCCGGCCGCTGGTGATGGCGCGCCGCAGCTCGTCGAGGACGAACTGCTGGGCCGTCGGCGGCCGGGTGCGCTGCACGGTCATCGGGCCACCATCTCACGCGGGGTCACTGGATCACGGATATTGGATCCAATACTAGACTCCCGCGCATGACGACCTCACCGCGCGCCAGGACCGTCCACCCCACCGCCCTGTTCGGCATCGACGGGCTCCTCAGCGAGGAGGAGCGCGAGATCCGCGCCACCGTCCGCAAGCTCTGCGACAAGGAGCTGCGCCCGCACCTGCCCGAGTGGTTCGACAAGGGCGGCATCCCGGCGCGGGAGCTGGCCAGGCAGTTCGGCTCCATCGGCGTGCTGGGCATGCACCTGGAGGGCTACGGCTGCGCCGGGATGGGCGCCGTCTCCTACGGCCTGGCCTGCCTGGAGCTGGAGGCCGCCGACTCGGGCCTGCGCAGCCTGGTGTCGGTGCAGGGCTCTCTCGCGATGTTCGCGATCTGGAAGCACGGCAGCGAGGAGCAGAAGCGGCAGTGGCTGCCCGCGATGGCGCGCGGCGAGGCGATCGGCTGCTTCGGCCTCACCGAGCCCGACTTCGGCTCCGATCCCGCCGGCATGCGCACCCGGGCCCGCCGCGACGGCGCCGACTGGATCCTGTCCGGCACCAAGATGTGGATCACCAACGGGTCGGTCGCGGACGTGGCGGTCGTGTGGGCCCGCACCGACGACGGCATCCGCGGCTTCCTCGTCCCCGCCGGCACCCCCGGCTTCGAGGCCCGCGACATCGAGCGCAAGCTGTCGCTGCGCGCCAGCGTGACCAGCGAGCTGGTGCTGGACGAGGTGCGGCTGCCCGCGGACGCGGTGCTGCCGGAGGCGCGCGGCCTGTCCGGGCCGCTGAGCTGCCTGAACGAGGCGCGTTTCGGGATCGTGTTCGGCGCGGTCGGCGCCGCCCTCGACTGCCTGGAGACCACCCTCGACTACGTCGGCGAGCGGCGGGTGTTCGACCGCCCCCTCGCCTCGTACCAGCTCACGCAGCAGAAGCTGGCCGACATGACGCTGGAGGCGGGCAAGGGGCTGCTGCTGGCGATCCACCTCGGCCGCCTGAAGGAGGCCGGGACGATCACGCCCGAGCAGGTCAGCGTCGGCAAGCTCAACAACGTCCGCGAGGCCATCGACATCGCCCGCACCTGCCGGACGCTGCTCGGCGCCAACGGCATCACGCTGGAGTACCCCGTCATCCGGCACGCCGCCAATCTGGAGTCGGTGCTGACCTACGAGGGCACCTCCGAGGTGCACTCGCTCGTCATCGGCCGCGCGCTCACCGGCCAGTCCGCCTTCCAGTAGCGGCGGGCCGGGCGGACGGGCGTCAGTGGGCGGCGGCGGCCCAGTCGGCGCCGATGCCGATCGCCACGTCCAGGCCGACCGCGAGCGGGTACGCGGTGCTCATCCGCGCGCGCACGAGGTCGCGGACGGCGTCGTGCTCCCCCGGCGCGACCTCCAGGACGATCTCGTCGTGGACCTGCAGCAGCAGCCGGCTGCGCGCCCCGGCCTCGGTGAGCGCCGCGTCCACCCGCAGCATCGCGATCTTGACGATGTCGGCGGCCGAGCCCTGCACCGGCGCGTTCAGCGCCATCCGCTCGGCGGTCTCGCGCCGCTGCCTGTCGTCGCTGGTCAGGTGCGGCAGGTAGCGGCGGCGGCCGAGGAGCGTGCGGGTGTAGCCGGTCACCCGGGCCTCCGCGACGACCTCCTCCAGGTAGTCGCGGACGCCGCCGAGCCGCGCGAAGTAGGCGTCCATCAGCGGCCGCGCCTCCGCCATCGCGATGCCGAGCTGCTTGGCCAGCCCGAACGCCGACAGCCCGTAGGCCAGCCCGTACGACATCGCCTTGATCTTGCGGCGCATGTCCGGCGTCACCGCCTCCGGGGCGACCTGGAAGACCCGCGCCGCCATCGTGCTGTGCAGGTCCTCCCCTGACGCGAACGCGGCGAGCAGGGTGGGGTCCTCGGACAGGTGCGCCATGACGCGCAGCTCCAGCTGCCCGTAGTCGGCGGTCAGCAGCGCGTCGAAGCCGTCGCCGGGCCTGAACGCGCGGCGGATCCGCAGCCCCTCCTCGGTGCGGACGGGGATGACCTGCAGGTTCGGCTCGGTGGAGGTGAGCCGCCCGGTCGCCGCGACGGTCTGCTGGAAGGTGGTGTGGATGCGGCCGTCCGCGCCGATCTCCCGGACGAGCCCCGCGACCGTGGCGCGCAGCCGGGCCTGGTCGCGGTGGCGCAGCAGGATCCGCGGGAGGCCGTTGTCGGTCTGCGTCGCCAGCCAGGTCAGCGCGTCCAGGTCGGTGGAGTGCCCGGACTTGATCTTCTTGGTCTTCGGCAGCCCCAGCTCGCCGAACAGCACCTCCTGGAGCTGCTTGGTGGAACCGGGGTTGAAGCGGTGCCCGGCGATCTCGGCGGCGTCGTCGGCGGCGCGCTCCATGCCGTCGGCGAAGTGCCGCTCCAGCTCGCGCAGGAGCCCGGCGTCCACGGCGACGCCGGTGCGCTCGGCGCGGGCCAGCAGGCCGGACAGCGGCAGCTCGACGTCGCCGAGCAGCTCGTCCATCCCGGTGGACGCGAGGTCGGGGGCGAGCCGTCCGGCCAGGTCGAGGACGGCGCCGGCCCGCAGCATCAGTCCCTCCGGGCCGTCCTCGGGCGGGCGGCGGCCGAGATAGCGGGCCGCGACGTCGGCGACCCCGTAGGCGGCGAGGCCGGGCAGCAGCAGGTAGGCGGCCATGGCCGTGTCCACGGTGGCGCCGCCGAGCCGCCACCCGCGCTCGGGCAGCACGCGCAGCAGCGCCTTGGCGTCGTGCACCGCCTTGGGGCGGTCCGGGTCGGCGAGCCACCCCGCGAACGCGGCCTCGTCGGCGGCGGTGAGGGCGGACGGCTCGAACGCGGCGGCGAACCCGTCGGCGGTGGCCAGCGCGATCCGGTGGACGTCGCCGGAGCCGCGCGCCCATACGTGGTCGGCGGCGAGCCCGACCAGTCCGGTCGCCCTCTCGGCGAGCCATGGCGCCAGCTCGTCCGGCCCGAGTTCGCGGCCGCGCAGCACGGGCCCGGCGGGTTCCGCGGGACGGCCGCCGCCGGGGTCGGCGGCGAACAGGCGCTGCCGCAGGCTCGCGTTGCGGAACTCCAGGTCGTCCAGCAGCGAGGTGAAGGCGGCGATGTCGTAGGGCCGGCGCCGCAGGTCGCCGACGTCCACGGGGAGCTCGACGTCGCGGACCAGCTCGGTGAGCCGCCGGTTCAGCCGGACGGTGTCGAGCGCGGCGCGCAGCCGCTCCCCCGCCTTGCCCTTCACCTCGTCCGCCCGCTCCAGCAGCCCGGCGAGCGACCCGTACTCGCGGATCCACTTCGCGGCGGTCTTCTCGCCGATGCCGGGGATGCTCGGCAGGTTGTCGGAGGGGTCGCCGCGCAGCGCCGCGAAGTCGGGGTACTGCGCGGGCGTCAGCCCGTACTTCGCCTCGACCGCCTCCGGCGTGTACCGGATCATCTCCGACGCCGTCCGGTAGAAGTACAGGACGGTCACGTCCTCGCTGACGAGCTGGAGCGCGTCGCGGTCGCCGGTGACGACCAGCACGTCCAGGCCGTCCGCCGCGGCCTTCGTCGCGAGGGTCGCGATGACGTCGTCCGCCTCGTAGCCGGGCGCCCGCAGCACGGGGACGTTCATCGCGCCGAGCAGCTCGTCGAGGACGGCGAGCTGCCCGCCGAACTCCTCGGGCGAGCGCGCCCGCGTCGCCTTGTACCCGGGGAACGCCTCGGTGCGGAACGAGCGGCGCGAGACGTCGAACGCGACCGCGAGATGCGTCGGGCGCTCGTCGCGCAGCGCGTTGGCCAGCATGTTCGCGAACCCGTAGACGGCGTTGGTGGGCTGGCCCGCCGTCGTGCTGAAGTTCTCGACCGGCAGGGCGTAGAACGCCCGGTAGGCCAGCGAGTGGCCGTCCAGGAGCAGCAGGCGGGGCCGGTCGGTCATGTCCCCATCCTCGCAGCCGCGCGGGCGCCGGCGGCGCGGCCGGGCCGGGCGGCGGAAAGCGGAGGCTGCTTCCGCGAAGCCCTTGCGGCGGCCGCCGGGCGCACGAAATGATCATGTCTGCACGATTCAGCGCCCCTCGTCACGATTCACCGAGCGCCCGCGGGAGGCGTACGACGTGAACGCCGAATCCGAGCCCGACCGGCTCCGGCTGCTGAGCGCGGCGAGCACCGGGATGGCCGGCGTCCTGGACATGGAGCGGGTCGCGCGGCACCTGGTCGCGGTCGCGCTCGGCGGGTTCGCCGACACGGTCGGGGTGTACGTCGCCGAGCAGCTGATCGTCGGGGACGAGCCGCCCCGCCCGCCCGGCGTCCGGGCCGTGGAGACGCGCCGGATCGCGGTCGGCGCGACCGGCGCCGACCTGGAGCCGCTGTTCCCGGCCGGGGAGATGGTGGTGTTCGCGGCCGGCAGCGCCTACGCCGCGTGCATCGCCGACGGGGCGCCGCAGCGGTTCGGCGAGCTGGACCGGCACCTCGTCCTGGAGCCGCGGGTGCCGCCGCCGCGCCCGGCCCGCGAGCGGCTCGCCGACCTGGTGGACTTCCTGCTCGTCCCGCTGCGGACGGGCGAGGCCGTGCTCGGGCTCGCCGCGTTCGCGCGCGGGAAGGCGGCGGGACCGTTCACCGACGCGGACGCCGCATTGGCCGCCGAACTGGCCGCCCTGACCGCCCGCTGCCTGGACGGCGCGCGCCGCTACCAGCGCGAGCACGCGGCGGCGCGGGCGCTGCAGGCGGGGCTGCTGCCGCTGCCGCCGGGCGCCGTCCCCGGAGTGCGGGTGGCGCACCGGTCGGTGCCCGCAGGCCGGGCCAATCTCGTCGGCGGCGACTGGTGCGACGTCGTCCCGCTGCCCGGAGGGCGGCTCGCGCTCGTCATCGGCGACGCCATGGGCCACGGTTCGGCCGCCGCCGCGGCCATGGTGCAACTGCGCGCCGCCGCGCGCACACTGGCGATGCTCGGCAAGGACCCGGCGGAGATCCTCACCTGGCTCGACCGCATCTCGCCCGACATCGGCCCCGTCCAGTTCGCGACCTGCGCGTGCGCCGTCCTGGACCCCGCCGCCGGCACCGCCGAGATCTGCCGCGCCGGGCACCCGCCGCCGATCCTGCTGCGCCCGGACGGCGACTGCGACGTCCTCGACCTGCCTCCCGGGCTGCCGCTCGGCCTGGACGGCGCCGACTACGAGAACACCCGGGTGGCCGTCCCGGACGGGTCCACCCTCGTGCTCTACACCGACGGGCTGATCGAGACCCGCACCCGCGACCTGGAGGCGGGGATCGCGGCGCTGCGGTCCGCGCTCGCGGGCCGGGCGGGCCCGCTGGAGGACGCGTGCGCCGACATCGTCGCGAAGCTCGTCGTCCCGCCGAACCACGACGACGTCACCGTGATGCTCGTCCGCACCGGCACCTGACCGGCCGGGGCGCGACCGCACAACGAGAGGGGATCCGTTGAACGACCCGGACTGGGCGACCGGCATCGACCCGAACCAGGCGAGCGTCGCGCGCGTCTACGACTACCTGCTGGGCGGCGCGCACAACTTCTCCGCGGACCGCGACATCGCCCGGACGCTGGAGGCCATCGAGCCGCAGGCCCGCGCGATCGCGGCGGCGAACCGGGCGTTCCTCGTGCGGGCCGTCCGGTACCTCGCCGCCGAGGCCGGCGTCCGGCAGTTCCTCGACATCGGCTCGGGCATCCCGACGCAGGGCAACGTGCACGAGATCGTCCGCCGGGTGGACCCGGCGGCGCGGGTCGTCTACGTCGACCGCGACCCGGTGGCGGTCGCGCACAGCACCGCGCTGCTGGACGGCGACCCGAACGCCGCCGTGATCCGGGCGGACCTGACCCGCCCGGCGGACGTCCTCGGCCACCCGACCGTGCGGAAGATGATCGACTTCGACGAGCCGGTGGGGCTGCTGCTGGTCGCCGTCCTGCACTTCGTCACCGACGCGCAGGACCCGGGCGGCATCCTGGCCGAGCTCACCGCGCCGCTCGCGCCGGGCAGCCACCTGGCCGTCAGCCACGGCACGCACAAGCGGGAGACCGGCGAGGCGGTCGCGACGGTGTACCGGCGGGCCGTGGTGCAGGGCGAGCCGACGCTGCGCACCGCCGAGGAGATCGGCGCCTTCTTCACCGGCTTCGACCTGGTCGAGCCCGGTCTCGTGCACGGCCCGCTCTGGCGCCCCGACTCGCCGGAGGAGGTGCCGGACGACCCGTCCCGCTTCTGGTTCCTGGTGGGCGTCGGCCGCAAGCCCTGACCCCGCCGGTCCGTTCGCCTGCGGCGGGTCGCCGTCATGAACGCGCCATAACGGCGACCCGCCGCGGCTCAACGCGCGGTCAGCGGGTGAGGTAGGAGCCCACCCGGGTCGGCGCGGCCGGCTTCGCCGCCGCCTGCTTGCGGGCGAGCGCGTTGCCGTTGACGGTGAGCGTGCTGTGGGCGAACAGCTCGGTGACCGCCGCGGTGGCGTCGATCATCTGGTCGAAGCCCTGCAGGTTCACGTTGTCGTAGCGGTCGCAGGCGGAGTGGTAGCAGGGGTCGTAGGCGACGCCGGCGGTGCCGCCGTACACCTTCGCCTGCTCCTCGGTCTTGATCTTCTCGGCGCCGGTGAAGATGCCGCCCGCCGGGATGCCCGCGGTGATGAAGGCGTTGTAGTCGGAACGCCCGTCGAACGCGGTCGGGTCGGTGGCGAGGCGGCGTGCAGCGAAGTGGTCGGTGAACGCCTTCTCGATCGCGCCGGTGCCGGGCGGGGTGTCGACGTTGTTGCCGCCCTCGCTGTTGTCGCCGTCGTAGACGAACCGGACGTAGTTCGGCGAGGCGAGCATGTCGAAGTCGAGCATCAGCGCGACCTTGTCCCGCTCGGCCTGCGGCAGGTTGTCGACGTAGTACTGCGAGCCGAGCAGGCCCTCCTCCTCGGCGCCCCAGAAGGCGAACCGCACCTGGTTGCGGACCTTGGAGCCGAGCTTGTGGATCTGCTTGGCCATCTCCAGCAGCGTCGCGGTGCCGGAGCCGTCGTCGTTGATGCCGGGCCCGGCGGTGACGCTGTCGTTGTGCGCGCCGACCACCACGACGTTGTCGGCGCGGCCGCGCGGGGTGTCGGCGATGACGTTGGCCGCCGCGCGCTTCTGGTTGGTGGTGTCGGTCTTGACGTGCAGCGTCACGCCGCCGTTCTGCGCCTGCTTGACGAGGTCGGTGCCGACCGCGTTGGTCGGCCCGACGACGGGGATCGAGTACGGCGTGGTGAGGGTGCCCGCCACCGGTCCCGGCTGGCCGGGCAGCTGGTAGATGACGACGGCGCTCGCGCCGGCGGCGACGGCGTTGCCGGCCTTCACGGAGAAGAAGCAGCCGCCGCGCTGGATCAGCGCGATGCTCCCCTTCGGGAAGCCGGCGAAGTCGCCGGCCTCGCAGCCGCTGCCGTTGCCGGTGGCCTCCGGGTCGACGGGCGTCGCGGCGGCGGTGACGTCGCCGGACCCGGAGTACTGGAGCGTCGCGAAGTCGGTGTCGGGAGTGAAGGTCTTCGGGGTCGGCGCGGTCTCGGCGAACGTCGCGGGCGCGTTCTCCTGCCAGAAGTCGAAGGTGAAGTCCTGGACCGTCGGGTGGTAGCCGTAGCGCTTCAGCTGGTCGGCGATGTACTTGATGGTGATCTTGTTGCCGTCCAGGCCGGCGGCGCGGTTGCCGCCGTTGGCGTCCGCGATCTTCTGCAGGTCGAGCTGGTGCTGGCGGACGGCCTTGAGGGTGACGAGGGCGGCCAGCTTGGACCTGTCCGGTCCGGCGGCCTGGGCGTCGGTCGCCGCCAGCGCGGTGGCGGCGAGCGAGAGCCCCAGGAGGGAGGCGAGCGCGGCTCTGCGCATGACCGTGGCTCCGTTGCATGGGGGGACAAATTTCACGAAGCGTGACATGTGGGCTTACACCCAACAAGATCTAGAGTTGCCAATCCGCGGCCGTTGCCGGAAGCGGCCAGCTCCGCCCGCGCCCTCCCGTTTCCGCCCATTTCCATGCCGATGTCGAGGTCACTGCGCGTACGCATCCGATAAATAGCAGTTGATACCCCTGGTCAGCGATAAATCCGACTCAGTATGCTGCGGGCCTTTGCAGCTCGGCGACGGAGCGAGCTCCACGACGCACGACACAGGGAGTGAACCGGTGACGCGACCCGACCAGGCGCCCGCGACGCCGCGGCGTCCGCGCATCCGGACCGGCCGGCCGCGCACCCGCAGCATCAGGCGCCGGATCGCGCTGCTGCTGTCGGTCCCGCTGGCCTCGCTGCTGGTCCTGTGGCTCGTCCCGACCGGCGTCACGCTGTCGAACGCGTTCGAGCGGTACGACTTCGCGACGGTCTACGACAAGGTCGGGCTGCCCGCCACCACCGTCATCGAGGCGATGCAGCAGGAGCGCTCCGCGGCCGTCGCGTCGCTGGCCCACCCCAAGGCCGGGAGCGAGACGAAGTTCAAGGAGCAGGCGGCCCGGACGGACACGATGGTCGCGGCGTTCCGCAAGTCGGCCTTCTCCTCCGACGCCGCGGGCGCCATGGACGACGCCGTCGAGCGGCGCGTCCACACGCTCAGCGGCGCGTTCGACGCGCTGGAGTCGCTGCGCGCGCAGATCCGCGTCGACGGCACCACCCCGCTCGGCGCGATCGGCGGCTACAGCAAGATCATCGACGGCACGATCCGGGTGCTCACCACGCTGGTCAGCGTCAACGCCGTCCCGGTGTACCAGCAGACCAACGCGCTGCTGGACAACTACTGGGCGCGCGAGTTCATGCTGCGCGAGGCCGACCTCGTGTCCGGGCTGCAGCGCGGCGCGCTGGGCTCCGACGAGCGGACCACGTTCGCCGGCTGGGCGAGCACCCGCGCCCAGTTCTTCGAGCTCGGCCGCGCCGCCGGCGACGGCCCGATCGCCAGGATCATGGACGACCTGGCGAACTCGTCGCAGTACACCGCCTACACGGCGCTGGAGAACGCCGTGGTCGACAACGGGTTCGCCCCGTCCCAGCGCGAGTGGCGCACCACGATCGCGGCGCTGTCGCCGGTCTGGCTGCAGGCCGCGGCGAAGGCCGGCGACCAGGTGAGCAACAAGGACGTCAAGCCCGCCGGCCGCCGGATCATGCTCACCTTCTACCTGATCGGCGGGCTCGGGCTGCTGGCCGTGGCGGCCTCGGTGGCCCTGTCGCTGCTGTTCGCCCGCCGCATCACCGAGGAGCTGCGGCACCTGCAGCGGACCGCGCAGGAGCTGGCGCACGAGCGGCTGCCGCGGGTGGTGGCCCGGCTGCGCCGCGGCGACCCCGTCGACGTCGACGCCGAGGTGCCGCCGCCGGTCATCGGCGGCACCCGCGAGATCGCGCTCGTCGGCGAGGCGTTCGGCGCCGTCCAGCGGACCGCGGTGAGCACCGCGGTCGGCGAGGCCGACCTGCGCGCCGCCATCAACCGGGTCTTCGTCAACCTGTCGTGGCGGAGCCAGTCGCTGCTGCACCGCCAGCTCCGGCTGCTGGACCAGATGGAGCGCCGCGCCGCCAGCCCCGAGGAGCTGGACGACCTGTTCCGGCTGGACCACCTCACCACCCGCATGCGCCGGCACGCCGAGGGCCTGGTCATCCTGTCCGGCTCGCCGACCGTCCGCGCCTGGGACCACCCCGTGTCCGCCGAGGACGTCATCCGCGCGGCGATCGCCGAGGTCGAGGACTACACCCGGGTCGAGGTGACCGGCGCGTCGTCGGCCGCGGTGACCGGCACCGTCGTCGCCGACGTGATCCACCTGCTCGCGGAGCTGATCGAGAACGCCGCGTCGTTCTCCCCGCCGACCACCGAGGTCACCGTCAAGCTCGACACGGTGGCGAACGGGCTGGCCGTCGAGATCGTCGACCGCGGCGTCGGGCTCGACCCGGACGAGCGCGACGAGCTGAACCGGCGGCTGTCCAGCACCGTGGAGTTCGACCTGGTCGACACCGAGCGGCTCGGGCTGTTCGTCGTCGCGCGGCTCGCCGACCGGCACGGCATCAGCGTGTCGCTGCAGCCGTCCCCGTACGGCGGGACGACCGCGATCGTGCTCGTCCCGCACTCGCTGGTGGTGCTGGACGAGCCGCACGAGCTGCTGAGCGGCGCCGAGCCGCCGCTGGTCGCGCACCCGGTCGGGTCCGCCACGGGGGCGCCGCGCGGCCTGGCCCGCCCGGCGCGTCCCGCGCTGCCCGGCCC
>NZ_JBEPCJ010000055.1:50762-71282 GCF_040299565.1 Spirillospora sp. NPDC000708 | reverse complement strand
CGCGGGGGGGGGGGGGGGGGGGGTGGGGGGGGGGGGGTTGGGGGGGCTGGGGGGGATGTGGGGGGGTACCGAGGCCCCCCCGCGGGGGGGGGGGGCGCCCGCCCGCGCGGGGGCGGCCCGCGCGGGCACTCGTCGCCCGGTTACTTCTCCTGCGCCTCGACGGTCGCGGCCTGGTCGTGGCGGCGCGGGTCGTTGAGAGCGCGGTCGATGAGGGTCTGGCTGATGATCTGACGCTTGCGCCGCTGCGCGGCGGCCCACCGTGCCGTAGGTGTCATGGTGAAACCCCGTTCCGCGGTGGCGCTCTCCCCGTGGCCACCGCAACCCCGTAATGCCTCTATGGTCTCAAACCGGCGGCTCGGGGGGATCCATCTTGGGGATGAATTCGAGGTCAGACCTCGTGCGGAGACCTCCCGGAGATCTTCCGGAGACCTTCCGCGGTGATCATGTGGAACGAGGGATCCGACCCGGCCGTTGGGGGGACCGTGACCGAGCCATCGAGGGGGCGTTATGGCGCTGCTTGACCGATTCCGACGGCTCGTCCAGAAGCCGGGAAGCGTCGATCTCGAGCCCTTCCGCGCCATCGCCGAGGAGGCCGGACGGCGCGAGGAGCGGGTCCGCGCGCTGACCGACGCGGAGCTCACCGCCGCCGCGTCCGTCCCGGACCTGGTCGCCGACCTGCCGGAGTTCTGCGCGATCGGCCGCGAGGCCGCCCGCCGCGCGATCGGCGAGCGGCCCTTCGACGTCCAGCTCACCGGCACCCTGGCGCTGCTGTCCGGGCACGTCGCCGAGATGGCGACCGGCGAGGGCAAGACCCTGGCCGGCGCACTCGCCGCCGCCGGGTACGCGCTGCGCGGCGAACGCGTCCACGTGATGTCGGTGAACGACTACCTCGCCCGCCGCGACGCCGAGTGGATGGGGCCGCTGTACGCCCTGCTCGGGGTGTCCGTCGACGCGATCGGGCAGGCGTCCACGCCGGACGAGCGGCGCGCGGCCTACGGGGCCGACGTCGTGTACGCGCCCGTCAGCGAGATCGGCTTCGACCTCCTGCGCGACCGGCTCGTCACCGACCCCGCCGACGCCGTCCAGCGGGCCGCGTCCGTCGCGCTGGTCGACGAGGCCGACTCGGTGCTGGTGGACGAGGCGATGGTGCCGCTGGTGCTGGCCGGCGCCGCCGACCTCGACCCCGCCGACCCGCGGTACGCCGACCTCGTCCGGCGGCTGAGGCCCGGCCTGCACTACGCCACCGACGAGGAGGCCCGCAACGTCCAGCTGACCGCCGCGGGCTCGCGCGAGGTCGAGCGCGTCCTCGGCCTCGACCTGTACGCCCCCGAGAACCTCGCGACGCTGACCGCCGTGAACGTCGCGCTGCACGCCGAGGTGCTGCTGCGCCGCGACGTCGACTACATCGTCCGGGACGGCGCGGTGAAGCTGATCAGCGAGTCGCGGGGCCGGGTCGCGCTGCTGCAGCGCTGGCCGGACGGCCTGCAGGCGGCCGTCGAGGCGAAGGAGGAGCTGGCGGCGTCGCCGTCCGGGGAGATCCTCGACTCGATCACCGTGCAGGAGCTGGTCGGCCGCTACCCGGTCCGCTGCGGGATGACCGGCACCGCGATGGCCGTCGCGGGGCAGCTGACCGAGTTCTACGGGCTGCAGATCGCCGTCGTCCCGCCGAACCGGCCCCGCGTCCGCGACGACGAGCCGGACCGCCTCTACGCCACCACCGCCGACAAGGAGGTCGCGGTCGTCGAGGAGATCGTCGCGGCGCACGCCGCCGGGCGGCCCGTCCTGGTCGGCACCGGCGACGTCGCCGAGTCCGAGCGGCTCGCCCGCCGGCTCGTCCGCGCGGGCGTCGACCCCGTCGTGCTCAACGCCAAGAACGACGCCGAGGAGGCCGCGATCATCGCCGAGGCGGGCGCGCCGGGCGCGGTCACCGTCTCCACCCAGATGGCGGGGCGGGGCACCGACATCCGGCTCGGCGGGGGCCCCGGCGCGCCGGTCCCCGGCACCGCGCCCGCCGAGCAGGAGGGGGCGCGGCGCGAGCAGGTCGCCGCCGCGGGCGGCCTGCTGGTGATCGGCACCGGCCGCTACCACAGCAGCCGGCTGGACGACCAGCTCCGCGGCCGCGCCGGCCGGCAGGGCGACCCCGGCGGGTCGGTGTTCTTCACGAGCCTCCAGGACGACCTCGTCACCCGCTACGCGCCCGACGAGACCTACCGGGGCCCGATCGGCGACGAGGGCCGCGTCGAGGACAAGGGCGCGCACTGGATCGTCGGCCACGCGCAGCGGGTCGCCGAAGGCGTCGACCTCGAACTGCACCGCAACACCTGGCGCTACAACCAGCTGATCGGGTTGCAGCGCCGCGAGGTGCTCACCGAACGCGACGCCGTCCTGACCGGCGACGCCGCCGACACGGCGATGGCCGCGGACGCGCCCGCCAAGCACGCCGAGCTGGTGAAGGCCGCCGGCGCCGAGGCGGTCGCGGAGGCCGCGCGGCAGGTCGTCCTGTACCAGCTGGACCGCTGCTGGGCCGAGCACCTGGCCTTCCTCGCCGAGCTGCGCGAGGGCATCCACCTGCGCTCGCTCGGCCGCGGCCTGGACCCGCTGGTCGAGTTCAACCGGGAGGCCGTCCCGGCGGGCAAGCGCCTCCTCGGCGACGCCCGCCGGCGGTCGGTGGCCGCGTTCGAGGAGCTCACCGCGACCGCGGAAGGCGTCGACCTCGACGCGGCGGGCCTCAAGCGGCCGTCCGCGACGTGGACCTACCTCGTCCACGACAACCCGTTCGGCTCCCTCGACGAGCGGGCCCTCCGCGGGCTGATCTCCATGTTCAAGGGCCGCCGCCGCTGACCTTCCCGGGCAGGAGCGCGTCGGCCGCGGCGCGGGCCTTGGCGGTGGCGTCGCGGACGCCGGCGACGCTGAACGCGACGACCGCGCCCTCGTGCAGGATGAGGAGCTGGTCGGCCAGCGTGGCGTCGGCGACGAGACCGGCGTACAGGTCCCTGACCCACGCCTTCTGCTCCGCGGCCACCGCGTGGACGGGGTGGCGGGGGTCGGGGAGCTCGGCGCAGGCGTTCACCATCGAGCAGCCGCGCCCGCATTCGGTGGACAGCCATTCCCCGAGGGCGTCGAAGGTCGCGAGGGCGCGGTCGCGGGCGCCGGGAACCGGGTCGATCCACCTGGTGAGGAAGGCCCGCCAGCGCTCGTCGCGGGCGCGCAGGTAGGCCAGGACGAGCGCCTCCTTGGAGCCGAACCGGTCGTAGACGGTCTTCTTGGTCACCCCGGCCTCGGCCGCGACGAGCTCCATGCCGACCGAGCCGATGCCGCGCTCGTAGAACAGCTCGCCCGCGACCTGGAGCACCCGCCGCGCGGCGGGGGTGAGCGGGCGTTCCCCTGCTGTGGTCGGCATCGGCGGCTCCTTCGCTCCTGGCCTCTCCCTCTGGTGCGCCAAGTTTACATACCGGTGTGGATACAGGGTAACTATACCGGTATGTATACCTCCCGAGGGATCGCCGCCGTCCCGCACCGCGACGCCCTGCTCGGCGCCGCCATCGGCACCGTCTTCGTCGTGACCTGGAGCTCCGGCTTCATCGGCGCGCAGCTCGGCGCCGGCGCCGCACCGGCGAGCACCCTGCTGGCCTGGCGGTTCATCGTCGCGGGAGGGCTGCTCCTGGCCTGGGCCGCATGGCGGCGCCCCCGCATCCCGCGCCGCGACCTCGTCCTGCACCTGATCATCGGTGCCCTCGGGCAGGGCGGCTACCTGTACGGCGTCTTCGCGGCCGCCGAGCACGGCGTCAGCGCCGGCGTCGACAACCTGATCACCGCGCTGCAGCCGCTGCTCGCCGCCGTCCTCGCCGTGCCCGTGCTCGGCGAGCGGATCACCCGGCGGCAGCTGGCCGGATTCGCCGCCGGGCTCGGCGGCGTCGCGCTCGTGGTCGGCGGCGACCTGCGCGGCGGTGCGCCGCCCTGGGCCTACGCGCTGCCGCTCGCCGCGACGCTCTGCCTCGTCGGCGCGACCCTCCTCGAACGCCGCACCCGGCCGTCCATCGGGCTCGTGGACGCCCTCACCGTCCAGGCCGGGATCAGCGCCCTGCTCTTCACCGCCCTCGCCGGCGCCACGGGCGACCTGGCCCCGCCGGCGGACCCGGCGTTCTGGACCGCCGTCGCCGTCCTCGTGGTGATGGCGATGTTCGGCGGCTACGGCCTGTACTGGGTGAACGTCCGGCGCAGCGGCGTCGGCCGCGCCTCCGCACTGCTCTACCTCACCCCGCCCGCCACCATGCTCGGCGCGTGGGCGCTGTTCGGCAGCACGCTGGCCCCGCTCTCGCTCGCGGGCGTCCTGGCGTGCGCCGCCGCCGTGGCCGTCGTGCTGCGCGCGCCGGCCGCCGGTGCCCGGCGGAGCGGCGACGGCCGCCGGGCGTCAGGGCGGTCACGGGGCAGGCGCGCAGCCGCGGCGCGGGTCAGGGGCGCAGCCGCGCGGGTCAGGCGCGCAGCCGCAGGCCCCGAGGAGTGGGGTGGAACCCCGCCGACTCCAGAGCGGCGGCGAGCGGCGAGTCGTTGATCGCCGCGCCGTCGGCGCGTTCGACGGTCAGCTTGCCGAGCGCGCCCTCGCGGACCGCGAGCGCGAGCGCGTCGACCGCCGGCTGCAGCACGTCCGGGTCGTCGTCCCAGGTCAGCAGCGTCTTGCCGCCGCGCTCCACGTACAGGACGAGGCGCCCCTCGACCAGCACGACAAGCGCGCCCGCCTTGCGGCCCGGCTTGTGGCCGCTCGCGACCTCGTCGTCGCGGTCCGGCCACGGCAGCGCGGCGCCGTACGGGTTCGCCGGGTCGGCGGCGGCGAGCACCAGCGCGCGGACGTCCGGTTTGCGCGGCGCCTCCCAGAGCGCCGAGAGGTCGTCCGGCGCGGTGCCCGACGGGCGCAGCGCGCGGAGCCGGTCGACCGCCCCGGGCAGCGCGAACTGCGCGGCGCCGAGGCCCTCGACGAAGTACCCGCGGCGGCACCGGCCGCTCTCCTCGAACGCGCGCAGCACCGGATACACCGCGGAGAACCCGCCGGGCGTGCGCTCGGCCGCCACCGCGCCGCGGATGACGATGCCGTACCGCTCCAGCAGCGCCTCCGCCAGCGCGTGCGAGCGCAGCGTCGCGGCGGTCTCGCGCGCCGGCAGCGGCCACCAGCGGCCCGCGACCGTGGGCGGGCCCGTCCTGGACGGCAGGACGGGACGGCCGCGCCGGGTCGTCCGCGACCGGTGCGTGGGACGCCCCGAGCCGAGCGCCGCCCGCAGCGGGGCGAGGGTGTCGTTGGTGAGGCGACCCGCCCAGACCAGGTCCCACACGGCGGTGGCGAGGTCGGCGTCGGTGGTGGTGACCTGCGCGTTCACCCGGTCGGAGAGGGTGCGGAAGAACAGCGCGCCGCCGCCGTCGAGGGCGTCCAGGACGGCCTGGTGCGCGGGTGTGAGGGTGATCTCGGCGGGCTCCGGCATGAGCAGCGGCGCGGTGTCGGCCAGGTACAGCGAGACCCAGCCGTCGCCGCCGGGCAGCCCGCCCTGCCCGGCCCAGACCACCTCGCCCGCGGACGTCAGCTCGTCCAGCATGGCGGGGGAGTAGCCCGCCACCCGCGACGGCAGGACCAGCGACTCCAGCGCCGACGCCGGGACCGCCGCGCCCTGCAGCTGCTCGACCGCCTGGACGAGCGCGTCGATGCCGCGCAGCCGGGACCCGCCCGCGATGCCGTGCCAGGCCGGCAGGAACCGGCCGAGCGACTCCGGCGGGGACGGCTCGACCTCGGCGCGCAGCCGGGCCAGCGACCGGCGGCGCAGCGTCCGCAGCACCCCGGCGTCGCACCACTCGCTGGTCAGCGGGCCCGCGACGGCCTCGACGGGCAGGAACTCGCCCTCGGCGACGCGACCCGCGCCCGCCAGCCGCCGGAGCGTCTCGGCGACCACGGCGGCGCCGAGCCCGAACCTGGTGGCGACGTCCCCGGTCCGGAACGGCCCGTGTGTGCGCGCGTAGCGGGAGACCAGGTCGCCGAGCGGATCGTCCACCGGTTCGAGGAACGCCTCGGGGACCCCGACGGGCAGCGGCGCGCCGAGCGCGTCGCGGAGCCGCGCCGCGTCCTCGATCGCGGCCCACCGCTCCTCCCCGGCGACGCGGACGCGGATCGCCCGGCGCGTGGCCTCGAGGTCCTCCAGCCAGCGCGACGCCGCGACCAGCACCTCCCGCGCCGGGCCCGGTTCGCCCGCCGCCTCGGGGCCGGCGCCCTCGTCGCCGGGGGCCAGGGTCGTCCTGAGGGCGACCTCGGCGGTCGTCATCGGGCCGAGGGCGCGCAGCAGGTCCGCGACGCCTTCGAGGTCGCGGGCGCGGCGGTCCGGGACGAGGCGCTGCAGCTCGCGCTCGATGTCGGCGACCGCGTCCGGGTCGAGCAGCTCCCGCAGGTCGGCCTGGCCGAGCAGCTCGGCGAGCAGCGCCGAGTCGAGCGCCAGGGCCTGGGCGCGGCGCTCCGCGAGCGGCGAGTCGCCCTCGTACATGAACGCGCCGACGTAGTGGAACAGCAGGGAGCGCGCGTAGGGCGACGGCTCCGGCGTCTCGACCTCGACCAGGCGGACCTTGCGGCCGGACATGTCGCGCATCAGCTGGACGAGGCCGGGGACGTCGAACACGTCCTGCAGGCACTCGCGCATCGTCTCCAGCACGATCGGGAACGACGGGTACTTGCTCGCGACCGCCAAAAGCTGCGCGGCGCGCTGGCGCTGCTGCCACAGCGGCATCCGCTTGTCGGGGCGGCGGCGCGGCAGCAGCAGGGAGCGCGCCGCGCACTCGCGGAACCGCGCCGCGAACAGCGCCGAGCCGCCCAGCTCGTCCACCACGATCCGCTCGATGTCGTCGGCGTCGAACACCGCGAGGTCGAGGCTCGGGGGCTCGTCCATGTCGGGGATGCGGATGACGATGCCGTCGTCGGCGTGCATGGCCTGCGCGTCGACGCCGTACCGTTCGCGGAGCCTGCCCGCGATGGCCAGCGCCCACGGGGCGTGCACGCGCGCGCCCAGCGGGGAGTGGACGACCATGCGCCAGTCGCCGAGCTCGTCGCGGAACCGTTCGACGACCATCGTCCGGTCGTCGGGGACGTGCCCGGTGGCCTCCCGCTGCTCGCCCAGGTACGACACGAGGTTCCCAGCGGCCCAGTCGTCGAGGCCCGCCGAGGCGACGCGCTCGCGGGCCGCCTCGGCGGGCAGCTCCGCCAGCTCGCGGGTGAACGCGCCCAGCGCCCGCCCCAGCTCGGCGGGTCGGCCCAGCGCGTCGCCGTGCCAGAACGGCAGCTTGCCGGGCTGGCCGGGGGCGGGCGAGACCAGGACGCGGTCGGGGGTGATGTCCTCGATCCGCCACGAGCTGGCGCCCAGCACGAACACGTCGCCCACCCGCGACTCGTAGACCATCTCCTCGTCGAGCTCGCCGACGCGGGACGACTTCTCGCCCACCAGGAACACCCCGAACAGGCCGCGGTCGGGGATGGTCCCGCCGCTGGTCACGGCGAGGCGCTGCGCGCCGGGGCGGTCGTGCAGGACGCCGGTGACGCGGTCCCAGACCAGGCGCGGGCGCAGCTCGCCGAACTCGTCGCTGGGGTAGCGCCCGGCGAGCATGTCGAGGGTCGCCTCCAGCGCCGACCTCGGCAGCGTCGCGTACGGGGCGGCGCGCTTGACGAGGGTCTCCAGGTCGTCGACGGTCCACTCGTCCATGGAGACCATCGCGACGATCTGCTGCGCGAGCACGTCGAGGGGGTTGCGCGGGTAGTGCAGCTCCTCGATCTCGCCGCCGCGCATCCGCTCGGCCACCACGGCCGTCTGGACGAGGTCGCCCCGGTACTTGGGGAAGATGACGCCCTTGGACACCGCCCCGACCTGGTGCCCGGCGCGGCCGACCCGCTGCAGGCCGCTGGCCACCGACGGCGGCGACTCCACCTGGACGACCAGGTCGACCGCGCCCATGTCGATGCCCAGCTCCAGGCTGGAGGTGGCGACGACGGCCGGGAGGCGGCCCTCCTTGAGCGCGTTCTCGATCCCGGCCCGCTCCTCCTTGGAGACGGACCCGTGGTGCGCGCGCGCGATCTCCTGCGGCGCGCCCCGCGCCGAGCCCGCCTCGGCCATCAGCTCGGCGGGGGAGTGGTTCTCCGGCAGCGGCTCGCCGGTCGCGCGCTCGTAGGCGAGCTCGTTGAGGCGCCCGCAGAGGCGTTCGGCCAGGCGCCGCGAATTGGCGAACACCAGCGTCGAGCGGTGCGCCTGGATCAGGTCGAGGAGCCGGTCCTCCACGTGGGGCCAGATGCTGCGCTGCCGCGGGTCGGCGGTGCCGGACTCCGCGACGAACTGCCCCACCTCGCCCATGTCCTCGACCGGGACGACGATGTCGAGGTCGAACACCTTGTCCGAGCCCGGCTGCACGACCGACGCGGGGCGCGTCCCGCCGAGGAACGCCGCGACCTCCTCCGGCGGGCGGACGGTCGCCGACAGGCCGATCCGCTGCGCGGGCCGGTCCAGCAGGGCGTCCAGGCGCTCCAGGGACAGCGCCAGGTGCGCGCCGCGCTTGGTGCCCGCGACGGCGTGCACCTCGTCGACGATCACCGTCTCGACGCCGCGCAGCGACTCGCGGGCGCGCGAGGTGAGGATCAGGAACAGCGACTCCGGCGTGGTGATCAGGATGTCCGGCGGCTTCACGGCGAGCCGGCGGCGCTCGTCGGCCGGGGTGTCGCCGGAGCGCATCCCGACCCGGACGTCCGGTTCGGGCAGGCCGAGCCGGCGGGCGGCGTGCCGGATGCCGGTGAGCGGCGCGCGCAGGTTGCGCTCCACGTCGACGGCCAGGGCCTTCAGCGGCGAGACGTACAGCACGCGGCAGCGGCGCAGCGGGTCGGCGGCCGGGACGGACCGGCCCTCCGGCGCGGCCTCGCCGGCCTCGTCCGCGCCGTCGGCCGGCGGCGGGCCGGCGGTGAGTCGGTCGAGCGACCACAGGAACGCGGCGAGCGTCTTGCCGGACCCCGTCGGCGCCACCACCAGGGTGTTGTCGCCGCCGGCGATCGACTCCCACGCGCCGGCCTGCGCGGGGGTGGGTGCGGCGAAGGCCCCGGCGAACCAGGCACGGGTCGCCGGGGAGAAGCGTTCGAGCACGTCACCGCCCATGGCGCCATACTGCCTCGCGGGTCCGACAGAATGCGCCCACGTGGCGCGCGTCACGTTGTAAGCAAGCGCTTGTATGGGCATGGTCTACCGGAAGGACGCATGCCGCCAAGGAGTCGAGATGCCCTACCTGCTGCTGGCCCTCGGGATCCTGTTCGTTCTTCTCGCGGCCAACGCGCACGCCCCCCGGCACAGCGCGCTCCTGCTGGTGCCGAGCTTCTTCTCCGGCTGGCTCACCATCGAGATGGCCCCGCACCTGCTCGTCACCGAGATCGCCGCGCTCTCCCTCACCGCCGCCTACGGCGGACTGGGCGGCTGGGCCGGCTGGGCGGGCCTCGCCCTCGGCGTCCTCGGCGCCGCCGGGACCGTCGCCATCATCCTTGCGTCCCGCCGTACCGTCGTCACGCTCCGGGAGAGCGGGGCGCCCCTCGACCTCGACCCGGACGGCGCACCGCGCTTCCCCTTGGCGCCCCTGATCGTCCCGCCGCTGTGCCTGATCCCGCGCAAGGGCGTGAAGGTGCAGCGCAACGTCGTCTACCACCAGGACGGGCGACTGCGCCTGAAGCTGGACGTCTACAGCCCTGCCGGAGACGGCCCGGCGGAAGGGCTGCGCCCGGGGCTGATGCAGATCCACGGCGGCGCGTGGGTCATCGGCGACAAGCGCGAACAAGGGCTGCCCCTGCTCAACCACATGGCCGTCCAAGGATGGGTCGGCTTCAACGTCAACTACCGCCTCAGCCCGCGCGCCACCTGGCCGGAGCACCTGATCGACCTCAAGCGCTTCCTGGCCTGGTACAAGGAGCACGCCGAGGAGTACGGCGCCGACCCCGACTTCCTGTGCGTGACGGGCGGCTCGGCGGGCGGCCACCTCACCGCGATGGTGGCGCTCACCGCGAACGTGCCCGACTTCCAGCCGGGCTTCGAGGACGCCGACACCTCCGTCCAGGGCGCCGTCCCCTTCTACGGCGTCTACAACTTCGTGGACGCCGGCCCATGGCCGGTCCCCATGGGCTCCACCCGGCTGGTGGAGAAGATGGTCGTCAAACTGCCCTTCGAGGAGAACCGCGAGGTGTACGCCAAGGCCTCGCCCGTCACCTACATCCGCAAGGACGCCCCGCCCTTCTTCGTCATCCACGGCACCCACGACTCGCTCATCCCCGTCCTGGAGGCGCGCCGCTTCGTCGAACGGCTGCGGGACGTCTCCGAGGCGCCGGTCATCTACGCCGAGATGAAGGGCGGGCAGCACGCCTTCGACGTCTTCCCCTCCTACCGGACGGCCCGCGTCGTCGAAGGCGTCGAGCGCTACCTGACCGGCCTGCACCGCCAGTACCGCCAGGGGACCGGCCCCGCCGTCCCCGGCGAGATCGCGCGGTCCTTGGACGGCCCGCCCGTCGGATAGCGTGGACGCGTGCGTCTAACAGTCTTCTGGGATCGGATGAACCAGCAGTTCGGCGAGGCCTACGCCCAGAGCGTGGCCAAGGACTACGTCATGGCCGAACTGGGCGGGCGCACCATCGAGCAGGCGCTCGCGGACGGCGAGCCCGCCAAGCGGGTCTGGCAGGCCGTCGTCGCCACCTTCGACGTCCCCTCCAGGCTCCAGTAACGCCGCACCGCGCCTCGGAGAGCGCCGCAGGCCGCCGCAGGCCGCTACAGGGCGATGCGGTGCGGGACGAACGACGACGTGTCATCGGTGATGAGCCCCGACGTCTCGCGGATGCCCACGCCCGCCGACCCGTCCTCGATCACCCACGCGCCGAGCACCGGGTGCTCGCCGTCGAAGTCCGGCAGCGCACAGAACTCCTGGAAGACGAACCCCTCCGCGCCGTAGTCGCCCTGGGTGCGCTGCTCGCTGCCGTCCGGCGCGACGATCCGCATGCTCGCGCCCTCCCGCCCCAGGAGCGGCTTCTGCACGTAAGAGGTCAGGCCCGAAGGCGTGTTCAGGTACGCCGGCAGCAGGTTCGGATGCCCCGGGAACAGCTCCCACAGCAGCACCAGCAGCGCCTTGTTCGACAGGACCATCTTCCAGATCGGCTCTATCCAGGACGTCGGCGCGCTCGGGATCTCCCGCCCGAACGGCTCCGCCACGATCCATTCCCACGGGTAGAGCTTGCAGAGCGTGCGGATCTCCTGCTCGTCCATGTCGACGAACCGGCGCCGCGACCTATCCCAGCCGATGTCCTCCATCGCGATCGCCACGCCCGGCAGGCCCGCCTCCTCGGCGGTCTCCTGCATGTAGGCGATCGTCATGACCTCCTCGCCGGTCTCGTCCTCCGTGGTCCACGCGAAGTGCACCGGCCCGCCGCCGAGCTTCGGCACGAGGTCCTTCCACCGGGCGACCATCCGCTCGTGGATGGAGTTCCACTGGTCGTCATTGGGATACACGTCCTGCAGCCAGTACCACTGCACCACCGAGCTCTCGACGAGCGCGGTCGGCGTATCGGCGTTGTACTCCAGCAGCTTGGCGGGACCGTGGCCGTCATAGCGGAGGTCGAACCGTCCGTACAGGTGCGGGTCGCGCCGCCGCCACGACTCCTCGACGAGGGGCGCCACCCAGTCGGGTATGCCGAGCACGTGGTAGCGGCCCGTGCTGACGACGTGCTCGACCACCTGCAGGCACATCTCGTGCAGTTCCTCGACGACGGCCTCTAGCGCCAGCACCTCGTCCATGTCGAAGACGTAGTGGACGGACTCGTCCCAGTAGGGACGGGTCAGGTGCTCGGGGTGCGCGGTCCGGTGGAACGCCAGCCCGTGCGCCTCGACCTTCTCGGCCCACCCGTCCCTCGGCGTCGAACGCATCCGGCGCACATCAGCTCCCGCTCTTGCCGCTGCCGCCGAAGCCGCCCCGGCTCAGCGTCTTCCCGCTACCGGACTTGATCTTCCCCTTGCTCGGCCGGTACTGGCTGCCGCCCGAGACGAAGCCGTTCGAGCCGCGCTTGCCGCCGTAGTACCAGAAGTAGCGGTTGTAGGAGCCGGTCCCCCCGCCGTCGATGTCGTCGACGTCGCAGTACCGGTCAGGGACCACCTTGTAGCCGCCCTTGCCGGACGGCGCGTTGCGGTCGACGCACCGCGCCGTGGTGGAACTGGAACCGCAGGCGACCAGGGTCAGCGACAGCGCGCTCACCATTCCCACCTTGACGGTGCGGGAACTGAGCCGGCGACGGGGCTCCTGAGGAGGCAAGGGGAACACGTCCTTCGCGAAGGGGCTGAACAGCGGCCACAGCCTAGAGGCGGCCCAACATGGGACGGAAGAGGGCATATGCCGGTTCCGTCACGCCCCGGACACGCGCCGTGCGTCAGTCCGGGACCGGCAGGTGCGCGTACAGGTCCATCGCGTCCACCGACGCGGGCAGGTCGCTGACCTGGCCGTCGCCGACCTCCACGACCCGCCACTCGCCGTCGGTGCGGCGCGCCAGGTCGGTCGTGATGAAGCGGCAGCCCAGCGCCCGGACCGCGTGCGCGACCGCGTCCAGTTCCGGATCGGGCTCCAGGCCCGGCGTGTCCGGATGCGGCCCCACGAGGGCGGGCTCCCCGTCCACCCACCACACGCGCGCCTCGCCCTCGCCGTCGTAGGACTCGAACTCGCGCACCACGAGGCCGCCCGCCAAGTACTCGTCCTGCAGGGCGATCATCTTGGCGGCCACGTCGCGCAGCCGCGCGAGGTTCTTCACGTCCGGGACGAAGCACGCCTCGTCCCACTCGTGCTTGCGCGACTTCACGTAGTCCTTGACCACCCCGGGGCCGCCGCGCAGCGGCCGGACCAACTCGGCGAGCGCGTTCAGGTCGCCCGGGTCCTGCCCGGGTGAGAGAGGGCGCCACACGCTGTTCGGTGTCAGCCCGGCGAACGTGTCGTGCCAGCCGGGCAGCTCGTGCGCGCGCGTGTAGTCGTCGGGATGCGTCAGCAGCACCGTCCCGCGTTGCTTCAGGGCGGCGGCCATCGCGGCGTACTCCGGGCCGGTGACCATCCAGCCGCGATACCAGACGGGGCCCAGGTCGGCGGGGACCGCGCGGATCGCCGCCTCCACGTCCCCGCGCCGCAGCGCGTCGTGGTCCAGCAGCGCCGTCTCGCCGTAGTGGTCCCGCACGGCCGCGGCCTCGCGTGCATAGTGGGGGTCAACGCGCCGGGGGTGGATCGGATCGACGCAGAAGAGGACGGTCAGCGTCATGATGGAACCCTCCGTTGACGGCGCCAGCGTACGGGGTCCGGACCACGGCGCGCACGGTGATTCCCACCCGAATCGGTGCACCGGGCGATGATCGAACGAGTGTTCGGTAAGCTGACCTCGGCCGGTGTCGTCGTCCACAACCGCGCCCGCATCTCGAAAGTGTCGGTGGCCCGCCGTAACGTCGCCCTCGACATCGCAGACCAGCGGCCGAGAGCCGACAAGTCACAACGAGAAGGACATCTCACATGGCAGCGAACGACCGGGAGAAGGCTCTCGAGACCGCACTCGCCCAGATCGAGCGGCAGTTCGGCAAGGGCTCGGTCATGCGGATGGGCGAGGAGGCGCGGGCACCCGTCGAGGTGATCCCGACCGGCGCGATCTCCCTCGACATCGCGCTCGGCATCGGCGGCCTGCCCCGCGGCCGGGTCGTCGAGGTGTACGGCCCCGAGGGCTCCGGCAAGACCTCCATCGCCCTGCACGCGGTGGCCAGCGTGCAGAAGAAGGGCGGCATCGCCGCGTTCGTCGACGCCGAGCACGCCCTCGACCCCGAGTACGCCGCCAAGCTCGGCGTCGACATCGACGCCCTGCTCGTCTCCCAGCCCGACACCGGCGAGCAGGCCCTGGAGATCACCGACATGCTGATCCGCTCCGGCGCGATCGACATCGTCGTCATCGACTCCGTCGCCGCGCTCGTCCCGCGCGCCGAGATCGAGGGCGAGATGGGCGACAGCCACGTCGGCCTCCAGGCCCGCCTCATGTCGCAGGCGCTGCGCAAGCTCACCGGCGCGATCAACCAGACCAAGACCACCGCCATCTTCATCAACCAGCTGCGCGAGAAGGTCGGCGTCATGTTCGGCTCGCCGGAGACCACCACCGGCGGCCGCGCGCTGAAGTTCTACGCCTCCGTCCGGCTCGACGTGCGCCGCATCGAGACCCTCAAGGACGGCACCGAGGCCGTCGGCAACCGGGTCCGCGTCAAGGTCGTCAAGAACAAGATGGCCCCGCCGTTCCGGGTCGCCGACTTCGACCTGCTCTACGGCCAGGGCATCAGCCGCGAGGGCGGCCTCATCGACCTCGGCGTGGAGCACGGCTTCGTCCGCAAGTCCGGCGCCTGGTACACCTACGACGGCGACCAGCTCGGCCAGGGCAAGGAGAACGCCCGCAACTTCCTCAAGGCCAACCCGGACATGGCCGACGGGATCGAGAAGAAGATCAAGGAGAAGCTCGGCATCGGGCCGAAGGTCGACAAGGAGGCCGAGCCGGCCGCCGTGCCGGTGGACGGCGCCCCCGCGCCCGCAGCCGCGCCCGCCGCGCCCGTCACGGCCGCCGCCACCGGCCGCGCCGCCGCCGGGAAGAAGGCCAAGGCGGGCAAGGCCGCGGGCGATTCCTGACGGCGAATCCCCCGTTCCGGGTGACTCTTGACGAAGAGTGAGCGATGATCTCGTATGCAGGGCGGCGGCGCCCCACCGCGCACCGGCGCGCCGATGCGCGGACCTTCCCCAACGGCGCCGTCGCTCTAGTTAATTCGCCTTGCCCTTGGCGGTCGGGCGTTGGACGCCCTCCCTTCGGCGGGCAATGCGTGCGATCGCTGCATCGCTCCGACTCGCCCTGGGGGCTCGCTGCGCGATCGGATTCTCGCTTCGCTTGAATCCGGCTTCGCTCGCGATCGCGACGGCCGAGGTCACCGCGTGGCCGGGCACAAACCCTGTCGCCGGTTGCGGCGGGCGGTCCCGGCCCGGGCGTGGGCGCGACGGTCAAGGTGGTCGAGGCGGCCCAGGTTGCCGCGTGGCCGGGCACAAAGCCTGACGGCGGTTGCGGCGGGCGGTCCTCGCTCGGCAGTGCGACGGTCGGAGTCGGCGCGTGGCCGGGCGAAAACCTTCGCCGGTTGCGGCGGGCGGTTCTGGCCCGGGCGTGGGCGCGACGGTCGAGGCGGTCGGTCGTCGCGTGGCCGAGCAGAAAGCCTGTCGCCGGTTGCGGTGGGCGAGCCTTCACTCGTCAGCGCGACGGGCGGGGGCGTTGTGGGGCGGGCATGCTCTGACATTGGTCGTGGACGATTCTTGGCGCTCGTGAGCGCGACGGGCGGGACGCCGCGTGAAGCGGCGCGCCGCCGGCGTCGAGTGCTTCCAGCCGGTCTTGATCGGGGCGGTCGAGGCGCGGGGCTGGGTGATGGGCCCGGCGGCGGTGCGACGGGGGTGGACGCGGGAGGTGAGCGGTCTGGAGGGGCAGGGCATGGACGGGCGTGGTGGGCGGCGGCGGGGCGGGGCGCGTGAGAAGGCGGAGTCCGCCCGGCGGGCGCCCGCGGACCCCGAGGCCGCGGCACGGGAGGTGTGCCTGCGGCTGCTGACGTCCTCGCCGCGCACCCGCGCGCAGCTCGCGGACGCCCTGCGGCGCAAGGACGTCCCCGACGACGTGGCCGAGAAGGTCCTCGGCCGGTTCACCGACGTCGGCCTCATCGACGACGAGGCGTTCGCCCGCGCCTGGGTGCAGTCCCGGCACGCCGGGCGCGGCCTGGCCAAGCGCGCCCTCGCCGCGGAGCTGCGCCGGCGCGGCGTCGCGGACGAGACCGTCAGCGACGCGGTCGAGGCCCTCGACCCGGGCCAGGAGGAGACGACCGCGCGGGCCCTGGTCGACCGCAAGCTGTCCGGCACCCGCGGCGTCGACCCCGCCAAGCGCATGCGCCGGCTCGTCGGCATGCTCGCCCGCAAGGGCTACCCGCCGGGCCTGTCCTACCGGGTCGTCAAGGAGGCCCTCGCCGACGAGGGCACCGACCCGGACGCCTTCCCCGACGAGCCGCCACCGCTCGACTGACTCTGCCCGATCTGTTCCGGTCGGGGGGCGACACGCCGGAAATGACGGAAGGGCTGACCGTGCGCCGCCCCCTCCCTGACTCCGGCGCCGGAAGATCGGGCAGGTGGCGCGGGGTGCGGGCGGTCGGATGGACCGGTAAGGGAGGACTCACGCCGACGTTCGGTTAGTCCGGAATGCCCGGCGTTTGCTTGCTCATTACCTCCATGCCGCTTACCGTTACGGCAGTGAGGAGTTACTCCGCGTCTCGCGGATTGCCATACGACCGAGCACGTTCCAGCAGCTGAGAGGCATACAGGACACGTTCGTCGACCGGAACCGGCCGTAACGCCCGGGCGCACCGCGCGGCCCGGCGGTGCCGTGTACCCGGCCGTCGGCCTGGCGCGAGTAAATCCTCGCTAGTCAGGGCCCCGATCCCGGGCGGGCCCGCGGCGAGGAAGGATCTGCCTCATGGAGAGCGTCCTGCTGGGTGCAGCGTTGCTGGTGACCCTGGTCGCTCTCGTCATCGTCATCCTGTGGCGTCCCGGCGTGCCCGGTAAGGCCGCCGCGGAGATGGCGCGCGCGCGGGGCGAGGCGGACGAGATCCGGGGGCGGGCCAAGCAGGAGGCCCGCGAGGCGCGTGAGCGGGCCGAGGCGCAGGCGGAGCGGATCGCCGCGTCGGCGCGCGCGGACGCCGAGGAGGAGGCCCGGGCCCTCCGCGACGACCTGCGGACCGCCAGGGAGGACCTGGAACGCCGGGAGACCCGGCTCGCGGAGCGGGAGCAGCGCCTGGACGGCGAGATGCGCCGGCTCCAGGAGTGGGCGGACCGGCTCGCCGAGACCAAGCGGACCCTGGAGGCGCGCAAGAAGGAGCTCGCCGAGGTCGAGGACGAGCGCCGCAAGGTGCTGGAGCGCGCGGCCGGACTGACCGCCGAGCAGGCCAAGGGCGAACTGGTCGCGGCGATCGAGAACCAGGCCAAGCGGGAGGCCATCCCGATCACCCGGGAGATCGAGAACGCGGCGCGGGCGGAGGGCGACAAGCGCGCCCGCAAGATCGTGACGCTGGCGATCCAGCGGGTGGCCAGCGAGCAGACCGCCGAGTCGGTCGTGTCGGTCCTGCACCTGCCGAGCGACGAGATGAAGGGCCGGATCATCGGGCGCGAGGGCCGCAACATCCGCGCGTTCGAGACCACCACCGGGGTGAACCTCATCATCGACGACACGCCCGAGGCGGTGCTGCTGAGCTGCTTCGACCCGGTGCGCAGGGAGGTCGGCCGGCTGACCCTGGAGAAGCTCGTGCTGGACGGGCGGATCCACCCGCAGCGGATCGAGGAGGTCTACGAGCGCAGCCGGAGCGACGTCGAGCAGCGGTGCGTGCGGGCCGGCGAGGACGCGCTCGTGGAGGTCGGCATCGCCGACATGCATCCGGAGCTGATCGCGCTGCTCGGCCGGCTGCGGTACCGGACGTCCTACGGGCAGAACGTGCTGAAGCACCTCATCGAGTCCGCGCACATCGCCGGGATCATGGCGAGCGAGCTGCGGCTGCCGGCGGACGTCGCCAAGCGGTGCACGCTGCTGCACGACATCGGCAAGGCGCTCACGCACGAGGTGGAGGGCAGCCACGCGCTCATCGGGGCGGAGATAGCGCGCCGGTACGGCGAGGACGAGGACGTGGTGCACGCGATCGAGGCGCACCACAACGAGGTCGAGGTCCGCACGGTGGAGGCGGTGCTGACGCAGGCGGCGGACGCGGTGAGCGGCAGCCGCCCGGGGGCGCGCCGGGAGTCGCTTGAGGCCTACGTCAAGCGGCTCGAGCGGCTGGAGCAGATCGCCCGGGAGAAGCACGAGGGCGTGGAGAAGGTCTTCGCGATGCAGGCGGGCCGGGAGATCCGGGTGATGGTGAAGCCGGACTCGGTGGACGACATCCAGGCGCAGGTCATCGCGCGCGACATCGCCAAGCAGGTGGAGGACGAGCTCACCTATCCCGGGCAGATCCGGGTGACCGTGGTGCGCGAGTCCCGGGCGATCGAGTTCGCGCGCTGACCGGTGTGATCGTTCCCGTTGTGCGGGGGCGGGGAGATCGGTAGTTTTGCGCGATGCGCAATCGGTGGATGCGGTGGACGGCCGCGGGCGGCGCCTGCGCCGGCATCGTCGCGGCGGGCGCCGTCACGGTCTGGTACTCGGCGGGCGACGCCCAAGGGCGCACGGTGGCCGACACGTCCGCGAGCATGCGGATCAGCGCGGCCGACGCCGGCGACGCGTCCCGCTACTGGACGGCGAACCGGATGGCCGCGGCGACGCCTATCGACCGCCCGAACGGCGGCGCGTCCGGGCGGTCGCTGTCGGCGCAGTCGATCGTGCAGTCCAAGGCGTTCGCCGGGGTGCCGACGATCGGCGCGCTGTTCTTCAACAACGGCCAGGGCGACCACTTCTGCACCGCGAGCGTAGTGCAGAGCTCGTCGCAGCGGCTGCTGATCACGGCGGCGCACTGCCTGCACGGCGGCAAGGGCAAGCAGTACGCGACGAAGGTGGCGTTCGTTCCCAAGTACGACCGGGGGAAGCGGCCCTACGGCACGTGGACGGCCAAGATGCTGCTGGTCGACCAGCGCTGGATCACCAGCACCGACCCCGACCTCGACTTCGGGTTCATCGCGCTGAACGACCGGAGCGGCAAGACGATCCAGAAGGCGGTCGGCTACAACAAGCTCGCGATCAACCAGGGCGCCGGTAAGACGGTGAACGTGGCCGGCTACCCGAAGATCGCCTTCGACCCGCGCGACCGGCCCATCTACTGCCGGACGAAGACGGCGCAGCAGGCCAAGTTCCAGATCCGGATGGACTGCACGGGCTTCTACGGCGGCACGAGCGGCAGCCCGTGGCTGCTGAACTACAGCTACACGACGCAGAAGGGCGACATCAACGGCGTCATCGGCGGCTACCAGGGCGGCGGCTACACGGCGTCCCGGTCGTACTCGGCGTACTTCGACAGTGACGTCTACAACCTGCGCGCCGCCGCCGACAAGCGCGCCATCTGACCCGCCCCCTGACGGTCCTGCCCCGTCCGCCGCGACCTGCCGGCGGACGGGACGGTGAAGGGGCTCAGGCCACCGTCAGGTCGATGGGGGCGACGCCCCGCGGCTCGAACCCGAGGGTCTGGCCGTAGAACGCGAGCTCGGCCTCCAGGCACGCGATGACGGTGTCGGCGCGGCGGAAGCCGTGCGACTCGCCCTCGAACGTCAGGTAGGCGTACGGCATCTTCTTGTTGGCGAGCGCGACCGCGAACCGCTCGGACTGGTCCGGCGGCACCACCGGGTCGTTCAGGCCCTGCAGGAGCAGCACCGGGCAGGCCGTCCGGTCGGCCCGGTTGAGCGGCGAGCGCTCCTCGTAGGCCCGCTCGAAGCCGGGCAGCGGGCCGATCAGCCCGAACAGGTAGTGCGACTCGAAGTCGTGCGTGGCCGCGGCGAAGCTCTGCAGGTCGCTGATCCCGAAGTAGGACGTGGCGGCCTTGAACAGGTCGGTCTGGGTGGCGGCGGCGAGCGTCGTCCAGCCGCCCGCGGAACCGCCCCGGATGGCCAGCCGCGCCGGGTCCGCGATGCCGCCGTCGACGAGCGCCTGAGCGGCGGCTATGGCGTCCTCGACGTCCACCACGCCCCATTGGCGGCGCAGCCGCTCGCGGTAGGCGCGCCCGTACCCGGTCGAACCGCCGTAGTTGACGTCGATGACGCCGATGCCGCGGCTGGTGAAGTAGCAGCGTTCCAGGTCGAGGTCCTTGGAGACCCGGCCGGTCGGGCCGCCGTGCACGAATACCACGTAGGGCGGCAGCTCGCCCTCGGGGGCGGCGGCCTCCGGGTTGGTCGGCGGGAACACGTAGGCGTGGACGGGGCGCCCGAACGGGCCTTCGAGGCGCTCGGTGCGCGGCTTCGACAGGTACGCCACGTCGGGCAGCTCGGCGAGCTCCCGGCGGAGCCCCTCGACGCGGCCCGTGGTGGTGTCGACGCGCACCACCGACGTCGGCAGGTCGGGGCCGCCCGCGATGCCGACGATCGTGGTGCCGTCGGCCGACAGCTGCGGGTGCCAGTCCTCGTACGGCACCTCGACGTCGACCAGGTCGAGCGTCTCGGGGTCGTAGATGCCCAGCCGCATGTCGCCCTCGCCGTGCAGGACGGCGAGGCGCCCGTCGTCCAGCAGCGCGTACGGCATGCCGCCGAGCTGCCAGAGCGCCCCGGTGAACTCCTCCTCGGCCGGGTACAGCGCCTGCGGGGACTCGCCGTGCAGGCCGACCTGGTAGATGTTCCACCAGCCGGGCCAGTCGGAGATGACGTAGAGGGACTCGTGGGGGGGGGCCAGGGGGGGGGGGGCCCGCGCGGTGTGGGCGCCCGTGTGGGTGCGCGGCGCGTGCCGGGGTGCGGGCGGGGTTGGGGCCC
>NZ_JBEPCJ010000055.1:0-50752 GCF_040299565.1 Spirillospora sp. NPDC000708 | reverse complement strand
CGGGGGGGCTTGTGGGTGTTGCTGTAGGCGCCCCCGCCCCCCCCCCCCCGCGCCCCCCCCCCCGACTCGGTGAGGCCGCCCTTGACGGTGCGCGGCGCGACCGTGGTGCCGTCCTCGATGGCCGCCACGCGCAGCTCGGTGCCGTCCCAGGGCATGCGGGGGTGGTTCCACTGCACCCAGGCGAGGTGCCCGCCGCTCGGGGACGGGGCCGGCGACGCGTAGAAGTGCGCGCCGGTCACCAGCTCGCGGATGGCCCCGGCGTCGTCGGCGGCGCTCCCGTCCAGGGGGACGGCGACGATCGCGCGGCGGATCCCGGCGGCGGTGCCCCCGCCCTCGGGCGGCTCGGCGATGTGCCCCTCGCACACGCACCAGATCTCGGTGCCGTCGGGGGAGAGCACGTAGTCGGCGTAGCGCAGCCCCGCCTGGACGGCGGGCTCCGGGGTGAGCGGGTACGGCTTGGGGTCGCCCTCGTCCAGCCGGTGGAGGCGCTGGTCCTCGTAGTTGGAGAACACCAGCGACACGCCGTCGGCGGTACGGACCGGCAGGTATGACCGCCCGCCGTACTCGTGGACGCGCGTGCGGGCGTCCCATGGAGCCTGGAGCACCTCGGTGCGATGCCCGCCCTTGAGATGGATGACCGTCGTCCGCCCGCCCTCCTCGGGTCGGGTCTCCTGCCACCACACGTCATCACCCGCGACGGTGGGGAAACTGAGGCGCAGCCGGGCGCGGGCCACATCGGCCGCGGAGATGGGGGAAGGCCAGGAGCCGTAGGGGAGGGTAACACGAGCGGTCATACCAGGAATCGTCCCGCATACGGGGATCGGTTGGGGCCATGACGGGCGCTTTGACTTCGGAAAGATATGTGCCGGTCACGGGTGATCGGCGCCCCTTCGCCGCGCGGGCGGTCCGGGGCCGGGAAAGCGGAGGGCGCCACCGGAGACCGGTGGCGCCCCGCGAGGCGGCCGGGAGCGGTCGGGCCCGCTCCCGGCGCAGGTCAGATCGCCGCGGACCCCATCTCGCCCGCGGTCACGTCCTTGACCGACATGCCGGGCGCCGGTGGTGTGCCGCCCCCCGCGCCGAGCGTCGTTCCGCCGGTCTTGCGGTTGCGGCGGCCGCGGCCCTCCAGCCACGTCGCGAACCGGCTCACCGCCATGTTGATCGCGATGTAGATGACCGCGATGACGATCCCGGCCTGGATCTTGTTGTTGTGGTAGTTCGCCGGGATCAGGTTGAAGCCCGCGTTGAGCAGCTCGCTGTAGGCGATGATGAACCCGAGCGCGGTGTCCTTGAGCAGGACGACGATCTGGCTCACGATCGCCGGCATCATCACCCGGATGGCCTGCGGCAGCAGCACCAGCCGCATGACGCCGTTCTTGCGCAGGCCGATGGAGTAGGCGGCCTCCGCCTGCCCCTTCGGGATGGACAGCACGCCCGCCCGCACGACCTCCGCGAGCACCGAGCCGTTGTACAGCACGAGGCCGAACACGACCGCGGCGAAGGCCGGCACGACGATGACGCCGGCGTTGATCTTCACGCCGAAGAGCGAGAAGAAGTCGTCCACCAGGAGCCGCTGGAGCGTGCCGAACTGCGAGTCGGCGATCGACGGGCTGATCTTGTTCGGTACGAAGAACGCCAGGAAGATCAGGATCAGCAGCGGGATCGCGCGGAAGAACTCGACCACCGCTCCCGCCGGGATCCGGATCCACCAGTGGTCCGACAGCCGGCCGAGGCCGAACACGATCCCGAACAGCATCGCCAGCACGGCGGCGACCGCGGCGGCCTTCAGCGTGTTGCCGAGGCCCGGCAGGATCAGCTCTTTCCACACCGTCCACTTCAGGAACGGGCTCCACAGCTCGCCCGCGAACTGGCCCTTCTCCTTGAAGCGCCAGACGAGGGCGGCGAAGATCGCCAGCAGGACGACCGCCGAGACGACGGTCATCACCCGGTTGCGCGCCTGCGCCCGCGGGCCGGGGGCGTCGAAGAGGACCGTCGCTTCCTTGCTCATCGCGCCACCGCCATCCGCTTGGCCAGCCAGCCGAAGAAGAACCCGGTCGGCAGGATCAGGATCATGAAGCCGACGGCCACCCCGATGAACAGCGGGATCGCGCCGCCGGTGAAGGTCGGCGCGTCCAGCAGCGTCTTGCTGACCAGCGCCGCCTCGGCGTAGCTGGCCGCGGCCGCCACCGTCGTGTTCTTGATCATCGCGATGAGGATGCTGCCCATCGGCGCGATCACCGAGCGGAACGCCTGCGGGAGGATGATCATCCGCAGCGACTGGGTGAAGGTCAGCCCGATCGACCGCGCCGCCTCGGCCTGGCCGAGCGGCACCGTGTTGATGCCCGAGCGCAGCGTCTCGCAGACGAACGCGCCGGTGTAGCCCGACAGGCCCAGGACCGCCCACCAGTAGTACGTCGTCGAGGAGTTCGACGAGAACGTCAGGTGCAGCGTGTCGTTGAGCCCCTGGGCGCACAGCAGCAGCACCAGGGTCAGGGGGGTGTTGCGGACGATGTTGACGTAGCCCGCGCCGAAGGACCGCAGCACCGGCACCGGGGAGACCCGGAAGCTCGCGAGGAGCGTGCCGATGATGAGGGACAGGACCGCCGACGCCGCGGCCAGGCGGATCGTCGCCCAGAACCCCTGGAGGATCTCGTCGAAGTGGTCGAAGAAGGCGCTGAAGTCAAACATTGCTTAGCTGTTCCATAGCGTTCCAGCCGGTCGAGTCCACGCCGGTGCCTCCCCGGGAGCGCGTCTCCGGGGAGGCACCGGCCGAGGGGGAGCCTCAGCCTGGGATCAGGCGCAGCCTTCCATCTGCGGGACGGTCGTGGCGAGTTTCAGGCCCGTGCCCGTGAAGTTCTTCTCCAGGTACGTCTTCGCGCTGCCGTCGGTGTACATCTTCTGGATGGCGGCGTTGACGGCCTCGCAGGTCTCCTTGTCGCCCTTCTTGATGCCGACGCCGTACTTCTCGTCGGTGAAGGGGTCGTTGATGACCTTGAACTGGCCGGGCTGCTGCGCGGCGAAGCCGGCGAGGATCAGGTCGTCGGTGCTGACCGCGTCCAGGGCGCCGGCCTTCAGCTTGCTCACGCAGTCGGAGTAGCTGTTGGCGTCGACCAGCGTGACGCCCTTGATGTTGAGCTTGCCGTCCGGCGGCGGCTCGGTGACGCGGCGGAACGAGTTCGACCCGGCGGCGCGGCACAGCTTCTTGCCCTTGAGGTCCTGGGCCTTCTTGATGCTGGTGTTGCTCGCCTTGACCATCGTGTCCTGGTGCGCGACGTAGTACGGACCACCGAAGGTGATCTGCTGCTTGCGCGCGTCGGTGATGGAGTAGGTCGCCACCACCAGGTCGACCTGGCCGCCGCCGAGGAACGACTCGCGGTTCGCGGAGGTCGTCTCCTTGAAGGTGATGCCGCTCTCGGGGACGCCGAGCTGCTTGGCGATGTACCGGGCGACGTCGACGTCGAAGCCGGCGAACGTGCCGTCCGGCTTCTTCAGCCCGAGCGAGGGCTGGTCGAACTTGATGCCGATCGTCAGCTTCTTGTCCTCTTTGGCCTTCTGGACGACCGTCTTGGCCTCGGTCTTCTCCTTGTCACTGCCGCAGGCCGACACGGCCAGCGACAGGGCCAGGCCCGCGCCGATCAGAGCGCCGAAACGCTTGAATCGCATTGCTCGTCACACCTCTGCTTCTCTGCCGGAGCCCCGCGGCTCAGTGCGTGAGGATCTTGGAAAGGAAGTCCTTCGCGCGGTCGGTGCGCGCGTTGGTGAAGAACTCGTCGGGAGTGTTCTCCTCCACGATCTGCCCGTCCGCCATGAACACGACCTTCTGCGCGGCCCGGCGGGCGAAGCCCATCTCGTGGGTCACCACGATCATCGTCATGCCCTCCCGGGCCAGGCCGGTCATGACGTCGAGCACCTCGTTGACCATCTCGGGGTCGAGCGCCGAGGTCGGCTCGTCGAAGAGCATCACCTTGGGCCGCATCGCGAGGGAGCGGGCGATCGCGGCGCGCTGCTGCTGCCCGCCCGAGAGCTGGGCGGGGTACTTGGCCGCCTGGTTCGCGATGCCGACGCGCTCCAGGAGCTCCATCGCGTGCTTCTCGGACTCCTGCTTGCCCTGCTTGCGGACCTTCACCGGGCCGAGCGTGACGTTCTCGAGGATCGTCTTGTGGGCGAACAGGTTGAACGACTGGAACACCATGCCCACGTCGGCGCGGAGCCGCGCCAGCTCCTTGCCCTCCTTGGGCAGTTCCTTGCCGTCGACGAGGATCCGGCCGCCGTCGATGGGCTCCAGCCGGTTGATCGACCGGCAGAGGGTCGACTTGCCGCCGCCCGAGGGGCCGATGACGACGACGACCTCGCCGCGGTCCACGGTGAGGTTGATGTCCTTGAGCACGTGCAGCTCGCCGAAGTGCTTGTGGACGTGCTCGACCACGACGAGCGGTCCCGTGCCGGTTGCGGCGGCCTGCGTGATGGCGTCCTCCGGCCCTTGCCCCTTGGTCAGGTCGGGCCCGCCTTCGCTGTCCGTCATGCGGTCGGACTCTACGTCATCCCATTGCGCCCGTTGGTTCCGTAGCGGTACCGATCCGATCACGACTGCGCAGTTCGGCGGGTAGATGACGCGTCGCAGAGTGATCATCCATGCCCGGCGCGCACCCTCCGGCGCGTACGCTTGGGGACTGTCATGAGTGCGCCTATGGAGACGAGCCCCCGCACGTACGAGATCCGTACCTACGGGTGCCAGATGAACGTCCACGACTCCGAGCGGCTGTCCGGGCTGCTGGAGGCGGCCGGCTACGTGCGCGCGGGCGAGGCGGAGCCCGACGTGGTGGTGTTCAACACCTGCGCGGTGCGGGAGAACGCCGACAACCGGCTCTACGGGAACCTGGGCCATCTCCGGCCCGTCAAGGACGGTCACCCGGGCATGCAGATCGCCGTGGGCGGCTGCCTGGCGCAGAAGGACCGCGACACGATCGTCAAGCGCGCCCCCTGGGTGGACGTGGTGTTCGGGACCCACAACATCGGGTCGCTGCCCGCGCTGCTGGAGCGGTCGCGCGTGCAGAGCGAGGCGCAGGTCGAGATCGAAGAGTCGCTGGTGACCTTCCCGTCGACGCTGCCGACGCGCCGCGAGTCCCCCTACGCCGCGTGGGTGTCGATCTCGGTCGGCTGCAACAACACCTGCACGTTCTGCATCGTCCCGTCGCTGCGCGGCAAGGAGAGGGACCGCCGGCCCGGCGAGATCCTCGCCGAGGTCGAGGCGCTGGTGGGCGAGGGCGTGCTGGAGATCACGCTACTGGGGCAGAACGTCAACGCCTACGGCTCGGGGTTCGGCGCCCTGGCGGCGGCGCCCGACGAGGTGCGCGCCATGACGGAGGGCGGCCAGTCCGCCTTCGCGGGCCTGCTGCGCGCATGCGGGAACGTGGACGGCCTGGAGCGGGTCCGGTTCACCTCGCCGCACCCCAAGGACTTCACCGACGACGTGATCGCGGCGATGGCCGAGACCCCCAACGTCATGCCGTCGCTGCACATGCCGCTGCAGTCCGGATCGGACGCTGTGCTGCGGGCGATGCGCCGGTCCTACCGGCAGGAGCGCTACCTCGGCATCATCGAGAAGGTGCGCGCCGCCATCCCGGACGCCGCGATCACGACGGACATCATCGTGGGCTTCCCGGGCGAGACCGAGGCGGACTTCGAGCAGACCCTGCACGTGGTGCGCGAGGCGCGGTTCTCCTCGGCGTTCACGTTCCAGTACTCCAAGCGGCCGGGGACGCCGGCGGCCACCATGGACGGGCAGCTCCCCAAGGAGGTCGTCCAGGAGCGGTACGAGCGGCTGGTCGCCCTCCAGGAGGAGATCTCCTGGGCGGAGAACAAGAAGCAGCTCGGCCGCACTCTCGAGGTCCTCGTGGCCGAGGGGGAGGGCCGCAAGGACGAGGAGACCCGACGCCTGTCGGGCCGCGCGCCCGACAACCGCCTGGTCCATTTCCGGGCGCCGGACGAGCCCGTCCGTCCCGGCGACATGGTCACCGTGGAGGTGACCTACGCGGCGCCCCACCATCTGGTGGCCGACAAGCCGGTCCAGGGCGTCCGCCGTACGCGGGCGGGCGACGCGTGGGAGGCGCGCCAGGGCGAGGGCCCGAAGGGCGTCTCGCTGGGCATGCCGACGATCGGCCGTCCGGCGCAGAGCCAGGCCGCCGCACCCGGCTGCGCCGCCCCGACGCCCGCATGACCGCTCGGGACCCGGAGCGCCGAGCCGCCGGGCGAGGCCGCTGGGCGGAGGGCGCGGGAACGCGGTGCTGATCTCGGCGGCGGTGTGCCCGCACCCGCCCATCCTGGTGCCCGACCTGGCGGCGGGGGCCGCGCCGGAGCTGGACGATGTGCGCGCGGCCTGTGACGAGGCGGTCACCCGGCTCGGGGCGCAGGACGCGGACGCGCTGATCGTCGTGGGCGGTGCTCAGGACACGCGGACCTACGGCGCCGGCGCCTATGCCACGCTCCGCCCGTACGGGCTGGACTGGACGAGCCCGGTCGATCCGGCGGGCGGGTACGGTGGTGAGGCGCTGCCGCTGTCCCTCACCATCGGGTGCTGGCTGCTCCAGCGGCACGGCCTCGCGGCGGACGCGCGCTACGAGTCGGTCGCGTTCGACGCCGATCCGGACGCCTGCCTGCGCCTGGGCGCCGAACTCGCCGGTTCGGCGGAACGCGTCGCGCTCCTGGTGATGGGCGACGGGTCCGCGTGCAGGACCGAGAAGGCGCCCGGATACCTCGACGAGCGCGCTCAGGGCTATGACGAGGGCGTCGCGCATGCCCTCGGCAAGGCCGACGCCGCCGCCCTCGCCGCCCTGGACCCCGTCGTCTCCGGCGAACTCCGGGTGGCCGGGCGCGCGGCATGGCAGGTGCTCGCGGGCGCCGCCACGCCTAGCACCTCCACCAGCACGGCCGCCGGCCTGGCGAGCGCCCCGTCCGCCGGGGCCGCGTCGGCGGCGGCTCTGCTGGCGGACGAGGCGCCCTACGGAGTCGGCTACTTCGTGGCGAGCTGGTCCATGGAGAGCGGTAGGACGCGCTAGCGGGGCTCGTTCGGGCCCTGCTGGCCGCCGGTGCCGCCCTCGTCGCCGCGGTCGATGTAGTCGTCCGCCTTGTCCTGGACCTTGTCGACCTTGTCGGCGTACTTGCCGCCGGTCTTCTGGTCGAACATGTCGCCGCCCTTGTCCACGCCCTTCTTGGCCTGGTCGGAGTGCTGGCCCAGCATTTCCTTGACCTTGTCGACGAAGGACATCGCGATTCCCCCCGGATCCCTCGGCTCGGCGGCCCCCGGAGGCCTGGCAGCGGCCTCGCGCGGAGCCCGTACAAGCAGGGCCATACCCAATCTGTTGCCACAATTGCAGGCGTGACCTCTCCAGATGTGATCGCGGTCGTGGGGGCGACGGCCGCGGGAAAGTCCGATCTCGCCGTGGAACTGGCGCTCCGCCTCGGCGGGGAGGCCGTCAACGCCGACTCGATGCAGCTCTACCGCGGCATGGACATCGGCACGGCGAAGCTGACGCCGGCCGAGATGCGCGGGGTCCCGCACCACCTGCTGGACGTCTGGGACGTCACGGAGACGGCGAGCGTCGCCGAGTACCAGCGGCTCAGCGCCGACGCCATCGCCGAGATCCGCGGGCGCGGGCGCCTTCCCGTCCTGGTCGGCGGATCCGGCCTCTACGTGCGGGCCGCGCTGGACCGCCTGGAGTTCCCCGGGACCGACCCGGCCGTCAGGGCGCGCCTCGAAGGGGAGCTGGAACGCGAGGGGAGCGCCGCGCTGCACGCCCGCCTCCGCGAACGGGATCCCGCGGCGGCGGAGGCGATCCTGCCGAGCAACGGCCGCCGGATCGTCCGCGCCCTGGAGGTCATCGAGATCTCCGGCCGCCCGTTCACCGCCACCCTGCCCGAGCACGTCTACCGCTACGGCTCCGTCGTCCAGATCGGGCTGGGCGTCCCCCGCGAGACGCTGGACGAGCGGATCGCGCTGCGCGTGCGGCGGATGTGGGACGCGGGGCTGGTGGACGAGGTCCGGGCCCTGGAGAAGCGGGGGCTGCGCGACGGCCTGACCGCCGGCCGCGCCCTCGGCTACGCGCAGGTCCTGCGGTTCCTCGCCGGGGAGTGGACGGAGGAGCGGGCGATGGAGGAGACCGTCCGGACGACGCGCCGCTTCGCCCGCCGCCAGGAGTCGTGGTTCCGCCGCGACCCCCGCGTCCACTGGCTTCCCCACGACGCCCCCGACCTGGTCGAGCGGGCCCTCGGCCTGGTCGGATGAGCGGTCCGGGCGAGGCCATACGATCGAGGAATGCGGTTTGTTAAGGGACACGGCACCGAGAACGACTTCGTGATCCTGCCCGACCCGGACGGCGCGCTGGATCTCACGCCGGAGGCGGTGGCGCGGCTGTGCGACCGGCGCGCCGGCATCGGGGCGGACGGCGTGCTGCGGGTCGTCCGGACGAAGGCGATGGACCTCGGCGGCGCCGGGGGGCCCGGCGGCGCTGAGGGGCTCGACGGCGCGGAGTGGTTCATGGACTACCGCAACGCCGACGGCAGCGTCGCCGAGATGTGCGGCAACGGCACCCGCGTGTTCGCCCGCTACCTCGTCGACGCCGGCCTGGCCGCCCCGGGCGAGTGGGACATCGCCACGCGGGCCGGGCTCAAGCGGGTGACGCTCGGGGCGTCCGGGGACGTCAGCGTCGACATGGGCGCCCCCGTCGTGCTCGGCTCCGGGGAGGCGTCCCTCGCGGGCGCCGTGTTCCGCGGCGAGCGCGTGTCCATGGGCAACCCGCACCTCGCGTGCCGCGTCGACCGGCCCGTCGCCGCGCTGGACCTGACGCGCGCCCCGGACTTCGATCCCGAGGTCTTCCCGGAGGGCGTGAACGTCGAGTTCTACCGTCCCGTCGGGGACCGGCACCTGGAGATGCGGGTGTACGAGCGCGGCTCGGGCGAGACCCGCTCCTGCGGTACCGGGACCGTGGCGGTGGCCGCGGCGGCCGCGGCCGGCACGGACGGGCCCAGCGAGTGGACCGTGGACGTGCCCGGCGGGCGGCTGACCGTCGTCCTCGACGGCGCGACCAGCCATCTGCGCGGCCCGGCCGTCCTGGTCGCCGAGGGGGAGACCCGGCCGGGCTGGATCTGACGAAGTCAGGTCTGACCAGGGCAGACGGTATTTCCGGCGCGGTCCCGGATCGATCGGGACAAGTGTCCCTCCGCAACGGGACCGTGCACCGCGTAATTTCTTTCTTGCACACCCTCTGGTGAATGGCCCGTATGGACCGGGATGGGAGCCCCGGCGCCGTACGGAGCCCGAGGGCCGGTGGCGACCTTCTTGGCGGGGGGCGGTCACCGGCCCTCCCACCAGGAGAGGTCCGGCGGGAACCGCGGACTCCGGTGCGAGGACTCAGGATCGGGCGCCGTTGACGGGCAGCCGGGCGCGGACCAGCGTGCCGCCCTTGGGCCCCGGCCCCACCGTGCAGGAACCGCCGAGTTCGGCCGCGCGCTCGCGCATGGACGACATCCCGATCCCCGAGCGCATCTGCGCGGGCAGCCCCACGCCGTCGTCGCCGACGGTCACGTGCAGATCGCCGTTCAGGTACAGCCGCACCACCGCCGAGTCCGCCCTGGCGTGCCGGTGCACGTTCGTCAGCGCCTCCTGGACGATCCGGTACGCGGCGACCTCGGCGGCGGCGGGGAGCCGCTCCAGGTCGCCCTCGACGTGGACGTCCACCCGCGGGCCGTCGCCCGTCGCGACGACGCCGCCGAGCGCCTGGATCGCGCCCGCGAGCCCGAGGTCGTCCAGCGCGGGCGGGCGCAGCCCGTAGACCAGCTCGCGGATGTCGCCGATGGTGCGGCCCATCATCGTCCGCAGGTTCTCCAGCAGCGCGTCGGCGGCCTCGGGGTCGGTCTTCAGGGTGATGCGCGCCGCGTCCACCGTCATGGCGAGGCTGGCGAGCGTCGGGCCGAGCCCGTCGTGCAGGTCGCGGCGCAGGCGGCGGCGCTCCTCCTCCCGGGTGCGCAGGATGCGCTCGCGGGAGCGCGCCACGTCCGCCGTGAGCCGGGCGGCGTTCGCCAACTCGGCGAGGTTGCGGGCGAGGATGCCCGACATCCGGGCGTCCGGCGGCCGGGAGACGCCGAACAGCAGCCGGCCCACCGGCTCGCCGTGCCAGACCAGCGGGATCAGCTGCGGGCGGTCGCCGAGCACACCGTCCTCCGCCGAGACCGTCCGGCCGTCGCGGTCCAGCACCTCGATCACGACGCCGGTGGCGTGCAGCGCCGAGCGGGCGACCTCCGCGGCGACGGCGAGCGCCGCGGCGGGGTCGACGGCCGTCTGCAGCCGGCGGTTCAGCCGGTCCGCGATCCGGTACGGGTCGCGCTCGCCGTGGATCAGCCCGTCCACGGCGCGCTGGAGCCGCCGCCGGACCGGCTCGAACACCGCGCCGGCCACGATCGCGCCCGCGAGGCCGGCCAGCGTCCCGTAGCCGTGCGCGAGCAGGCCCGCCGCGCCGACCAGCGCGAAGTACACGCCGGTGATCACCACGACCAGCCCGGCGTACACCAGCGTCCGGCTGACCACCAGGTCGATGTCGTACAGCCGGTAGCGGCGGATCGCGATCCCGATGCAGATCGGCACGGCCGCGATGCTGAGATCGCGCAGCGGGTCGCCGATCCGGCTGTTCTCCCCGACGAAGATGACGGCCTGCGCGATCACGCCGGGGTAGACGACCCACGCGATCTGCCGCCGCACGTCCGGCGACGACCGCGCGAACCGGACCACCAGCGACAGCAGGCCCCCGGCGAGCGTGCCGAGGATCAGGGCGCTGATCGGGACCGGGATCTTCTCGAACGGGTACACGGACACGCCGTTGTGGAACCGCCGGGCGCCCGGGTCGAGCGTCAGGTGCGCGCACACGACCACCGGGACCAGCCAGGCCAGCCACAGCACGGGCCGGAACCAGCGCGTCACCACCCGGCCGTCCGGGAAGATCAGCGGCAGGACCAGGGTGAGCGCGTAGGTGTCGACGGCCCACAGCCACGTGGCGAGCCAGCGGAGGAACGCGGCCCCGGCCCAGCCGTGCAGCGTGAACCACGGCGCGAGGTTGAGGACCAGGACGTACACCGCCGCGCTGAACCCGGCCCCGAGCATCAGCCAGCCGACCCGGAGCCCGGACCGCTTGCGCAGCAGCGCGGCGGCCACCGGCGTCCAGAAGATCGCGATGACGATCTCCGGATGCCACCAGACGAGCCGCTCGCCGGCGGGCAGGAAGGTGCCGAGCAGGAGCGACGCGGTGACGGCCAGGACCGCCGCCAGGGCGAGCGGGACCGCCGCGCGTGCCGCGAGCCCGCGGCCGTGCTCGGCGGTCTCCATGGATGCCCCCCGAATCAAAAGTAATGGAATGTTAAAACGTCCGGCCCGTCCTGCTGCACTACCGGCGGCGTCCGCCTCAGGACAGCGGGTCCGCGAGGGCGGCCGGCGGCGTCGCGCGTGCCGTGATGGTAGCCGCGGAACCCGGCATACGGAACAGATGTCCCAGCTCAGGGCACTCTGGGCGAAGGCGGGTGGGAATGAGGGGGGTACCGCCGGCAGCGGCGCGGCCGTCGGGCCACGGAAACGGGAACCGTCGGCGTTTCCCCCGCGCATCGCGTGATCGATCCATGACATTCTGTGATCGGCGCATGCGGCGGGAGGAGGGACATGGCGGCGTTCCTGCTGCGGCGGCTCGCGAACTACGCGGTGCTGGTCGTGGCGGCCACGAGCCTTGCCTACCTGCTCGCCGCCGCCGCGCTCGACCCCCGGTCCAACTTCGACGACCGCGCGCCCCGCCCGCCGGAGTCGGTCGTGGACGCGCGGCTCACCCGGCTCAACCTGAACGACCGCACGTCCCTGGCCGTGCGGTACGGCACCTGGGCCGCGGGCGTCCTGCACGGCGACTTCGGGCGCACGTGGGAGGGGCGGCCCGTCAACGCGGAACTGTGGCGGCGGCTCGGAGTGAGCCTGCGCCTGCTGTCCCCGGGCGCGTTCCTGGGGTCGGCCCTGGGCGTCCTGCTGGGCGCCTACGCGGCGATACGGCAGGGACGCGCGGCGGACCGCTTCATCACGTTCGGCTCGTACCTGCTGCTGGCCGTGCCGGTGTTCGTGCTGGCGGTGCTGCTGCAGATCGTCGCGGCCGAGGCCAACGACGCGCTGGGGATGCACCTGTTCGCCTGGGTGGGGGAGACCACCCCGGGAGCGGCCTACGGGACGTTCGGTGCGCTCGGCGGCTTGGCGGACCATGTACGGCACCTGCTCCTTCCCACCGTCACCATCGCCACCACGCAGGTCGCGTTCTACAGCCGCTACCAGCGCGGCCTCATGCTGGACGTCCTGCACGCCGACTTCGTGCGCACGGCCCGGGCGAAGGGGCTGCGCCGCCGCACGGCCCTGCTGAGGCACGGCCTGCGGACCGCGCTGATACCGATGACCACCTACTTCGCCTACTCGTTCGGGTTCCTCGTGCTGGGCGGCATGTTCTGCGAGCAGGCGTTCGGCTGGCACGGCATGGGCGAATGGCTGGTCGAGGCGATCTCACGGGGCGACGTCAACGTGGTCGCGGCGATCAGCTGCCTCGCGGCGTGCGGCGTCCTGTCCGCCGGCCTGGCGTCGGACGTCCTGCACGGGGCCCTCGACCCCCGCGTCCGGACCGGGGCGGCCGCATGACCACCGGACTCGCCGCCCGCACCGCGCCCGAGCGGCCGGCCGCCGCCGCGTCGCCTCCCGCCGGCCCGCCCTCGCTGCCGCGCCGGCTCGCCCGCAGCAGGCGGGCCGTCGCGGGGCTGGTCCTGCTCGCGGCCCTGTTCGCGGTCGCGTTCGGCGCGCCGCTGCTGTCCCGCTGGGGCTGGGACGACACCGACTTCACCGCGTTCCGGCAGGGACCGTCCGCGCGGCACTGGCTCGGCACCACGCAGAGCGGCCGGGACGTCCTCGCCCTCACCCTGCGCGGGACCCGGCGGTCGCTGGTCATCGGCCTGTCCGCGGCCGTGCTGTCGACCGGGCTGGCGGGGCTGGTCGGCGCCGTCGCCGGGTTCGCCGGCGGGCGGCTCGACCGGATCCTGATGTGGGGCACCGACCTGCTGCTGGTCCTGCCGTCGTTCCTGCTCGTCGCCGTGCTGGCGCCGGCGCTCGGCGGCGGCGCGCTGGTGCCGCTGCTGGCGGCGGTCCTGTGGATGGTCACCGCGCGGGCCGTGCGGGGCATGACGGCCTCGCTGCGCGAGCGCGAGTACGTGCTCGCCGCCCGGTTCCTCGGCGCGGGCCCGGTGCGGGTGATCGTCCGGCATGTGCTGCCGCACCTGGCGTCGCTGCTGGTCGTGGACGCGAGCGTGAACGTCAGCGTCGCGGTCATCGCCGAGAGCGGGCTGTCCTGCCTCGGGCTCGGCGTGCGCCCGCCGGACGTCTCGCTGGGCACGCTGGTCGCCGAGGGGCAGGGCGCCGCGACCGCCTACCCGTGGCCGTTCGCGGCGGCCGCGGCGATGCTCGTGCTGATCGTCCTCGCGGTGAACCTGCTCGGGGACGGGCTGCGCGACGTCCTGGACCCGGAGGCCGGGCCGCGGCGGGGCGGCCGATGACGGTCCTCGCGGTGCGGGACCTGACGGTCCGGTACTCCTCGGGCGTGCACGCGGTCCGCGGCGTGGGCTTCGACGTCGGCGCGGGCGAGGTCCTCGGCGTCGTCGGCGAGTCCGGGTCGGGCAAGACCGCGCTGGCGCTGGCGATGGTGGGGCTGCTGCCGCCGGACGCGCGCGTGACGGGCTCGGTCCGGCTGCGCGGCGAGGAGCTGGTCGGACGGTCCGACGCCGAGCTGTCCCGGGTCCGCGGCAAGGACCTCGCGATGGTGTTCCAGGATCCGCTGTCGGCGCTGACGCCCGTCCATCCGGTCGGCGACCAGATCGCCGAGGCCGTGCGCGTCCACTCGGGCGCCACGCGCGCGGCGGCGCGGGCGCGGGCCGTCGAACTGCTCGACCTCGTCGGCATCCCCGGGGCGGCGCGGCGGGCGCGCGCCCACCCGCACGAGTTCTCCGGCGGCATGCGGCAGCGCGTGATGATCGCGATGGCGATCGCCAACGACCCGGTCGCGATCGTCGCGGACGAGCCGACGACGGCGCTGGACGTGACCGTGCAGGCGCAGGTCCTGGACGTGCTGAAGGCGGCGAAGGAGGCCACCGGCGCCGCGATCGTGCTGATCACCCACGATCTCGGGGTCGTCGCCGGGTTCGCCGACCGGATCATGGTGATGTACGCGGGCCGGGCGGTGGAGTCCGGGCCGGTGGAGGAGGTCTACCGGCGCCCGCGGATGCCGTACACGATCGGGCTGCTGCAGTCGCTGCCTCGCATGGGGACCGGCGGCGCCCGTGCCGCGGCGATCGACGGGGCGCCGGCCCCGGCGGCGGCGGGCGGCGCGTGCGCGTTCCTTCCGCGGTGCCCCGTCGCGGTGGACGCGTGCCGCGACCGCGACCCGGAGCCGGCCCTGGTCGGGCCGTCGGGGCACACGGCCGCGTGCGTCAACACCGAGGCGACCGCCGATGCCGACGCGGTGTTCCCCCTGCCCGACGCGGTGCCGCGGCCCGCCCGTCCGCCCCGGCGCGAGCGTCCCGTCGTCCTGGAGGTGGACGGCCTGGTCCGCCACCACCCGCTGTACCGGGGGACGCTGTTCAGGCGGCGCGCGGGCACCGTGCACGCGGTGGACGGCATCGGGTTCGACGTCCGGGAGGCCGAGACGCTCGCGCTCGTGGGGGAGTCGGGCTGCGGGAAGACGACGGCGCTGATGGAGATCCTGCGGCTGGCGCGCCCGCAGGGCGGCCGCGTCGCCGTGCTCGGCCAGGACACCGCCGCGCTGCGCCCGTCCCGCCGCAAGGCGCTGCGGCGGGACGTCCAGGTCGTCTTCCAGGACCCGTTCACGTCCCTCGATCCCCGGATGCGCGTCGCCGACATCATCGCGGAGCCGCTCGCCGTGCACGGCGAGCGCGCGCCGGACGGGCGCGTCCGGGAACTGCTCGAACTGGTGGGGCTGGAACCGGTCCACGCCGGGCGGTACCCGCACGGGCTGTCGGGCGGGCAGCGGCAGCGCGTCGGCATCGCGCGGGCGCTGGCGCTTGAGCCGCGGCTCCTGCTGCTGGACGAGCCCGTGGCGGCGCTGGACGTGTCGGTGCAGGCGGGCGTCATGGACCTGCTCGAAGGGCTGCGCGCCCGGCTCGGCATCGCGTACCTGTTCGTGGCGCACGATCTGGCGGTCGTGCACCGCATCGCCGACCGCGTCGCCGTCATGTACATGGGGCGCATCGTGGAGATCGGCTCCGTGGACGAGGTGTACGGAAGGCCCGCCCACCCGTACACGCGCGCGCTGCTGGACGCGGTGCCGCTGCCCGATCCGCGCCTGGAACGCCGCCGCCGGCGCGTCCCCCTGCGCGGGGACCTGCCCGACCCCACGGCCCCGCCGACGGGATGCCGTTTCCGCTCGCGCTGCCCCCGGTACACGGCGCTGGGCGAGGCGGACGCCCGCCGATGCGAAGAGCACGACCCCCTGCCCCGTCCCATGAGCACCGACCGAGAGAGCGACCAATGGGCCGCCTGCCATCATCCCCTCGTCGAGGCCGGAGCCGGCCTGTGAGGCGCCTGCTGGGCGCCCTGCTCCTCCTCGCAGCGACCACGGCCGCCGGCGGCTGCGGCGGTCCGGGGCCGGGGGAGGCGACGACCCGCGCGGCCGGGCGGCTGCCCGCGTCGGACGTCAACCCGACCCCGCGCGACCACGTCCGCAACGGCGGCACGCTCCGCTGGCCGCTCCCCGAGTTCCCCTCGCAGTGGAACTTCAACGACGTCAACGGGACGAAGGGGTCGGTCGAGCAGGTGATCCAGGGCGCGCTGCCGCACCTCATGCGCGCCGACGAGAAGGCCGTCCCGCATCCGGTGCCCGAGTACCTCCGCTCGGCCGAGCTGCGGCGCAGCGCACGCGGGCAGGTCGTCACCTACCGGCTCAACCCCGACGCGCGCTGGTCCGACGGCCGGCCTCTCAGTTATCGCGACTTCGAGGCGCAGGCGCGCGCGCTGTCGGGTCGCGACCCGCGCTACGAGGTCTCCACCGTCACCGGCTACAAGCAGATCGAGCGCGTCGAGCAAGGCGCGGACCCTCACACCGTCGAGGTGACCTTCGCGGGGACGTACGCGGACTGGCGCAGCCTGTTCAGCCCCCTCTATCCGGCGGTGGCCTACTCGACGCCCGCCGCGTTCAACACGGGCTGGATGGACCGCATGCCGGTCACGGCCGGCCCGTTCAAGCTCGGGAGGATCGACCAGACGGCCAAGACGGTCACGATGGTGCGCGACCCCGGATGGTGGGGCCCGCCCGCCAAGCTCGACCGGATCGTCTACCGGGCGATGGACACCAGCGCGATGCCGGGCGCGTTCGCCGCCAACGAGATCGACCTGATGGACGTCGGCCTGGACGCGGGCGCCCTGCACCGCGCCGAGGCCGTCCCGGGGGCCGCCGTGCGGAGGGCGGGCGGCCCCGACTGGCGGCACTTCACGTTCAACGCGGCCGGGCCGATCCTGTCCGACCTGCGGGTGCGGCGCGCCGTCATGCTCGGCATCGACCGCCGCGCCATCGCCCGCTCCGACCTGTCCGGGCTGGGCGTGCCGATCCAGACGCTCGGCAACCACTTCTACGTCAACACGCAGGACGGCTACCAGGACGACTCCGCGGACCTCGGCGGCTACGACCCGGTGGCCGCGCGGCGCATCCTGGACCAGGCGGGCTGGACCCCCCACGGCCGGTACCGGAAGAAGGACGGCAGGACGCTCGCGCTGCGGTTCGTCATCCCGTCCGGCGTCCCGATCAGCGAGCAGGAGGGGGAGCTCACGCGCGCGCTACTGCGGCGCATCGGCGTCCGGGTCGACATCGACGCCGTCCCCGCCGACGACGTGTTCGACCACTACGTCACCCCCGGGAACTTCGACATCGTCCCGTTCTCCTGGCTGGGCACCTCGTTCCCGGTGTCGCCCATGAAGGCGGTGTTCGCGCGGCCACGCGGGGACCGCATCCAGCAGAACTATTCGCGCACGGGAACGGCCGCCATCGACGCGGCCATGGACCGCGCGATCGCGGAGGTCGATCCCGCGAGGATTCACGTCCTTGTGAACGAGGCGGACCGGCTCGTCTGGCAGCAGGCCGTCGTCCTGCCCCTGTACCAGCGTCCCCAGCTCGTCGCGGTCCGCGCCGACCTGGCCAACATCGGCGCCCGCGGCTTCTACGAGCCGGGCTACCAGGACATCGGCTTCACGAGCCCGGGCTGACCCTGGGCGCCCGGCTACGGGAAGGCGATCTCGACGCCCTTGCGGTCGCTGGTGTAGCGGGCGTTCCACACGTACATCTTCAGGTCGCCGGCGGACAGGCCGTCCTTCACCGGCAGATCGGTCGCGATCCGCACCAGGTACGTCGCGCCCGCGGGCATCATCTGGTCGCCGTTGTCGTCGACCGGCGCCTTCGACCCGCCGAGCCGGGCGGTGATCTCGCTGTGGTTGGGGAGGGTGCACAGGTCGTCGGGGATGCCCGGCTGCGGCATGCAGCGGTCCTGCGCGTCGGAGGGGACCTGCGACTTCGGCATGAACAGGTCCGCGGGGAAGTCCAGCAGGACGGGCCTGCGCTGGCTGTTGGTGAGGACGTAGTCGGCGTAGGCGTACGTCGTGCCGGACGGCGGCGCCTCGGTCGCGCCCAGCGGCTGCCGGTCCGTCCCGGCCTTCACCGCGGCGAGGCTGTAGCCGTAGCCCTCGGGGGTGGTGAAGTTGACGGGCGGCCCGGTCTTCGGCAGCGGCGCGGTGCTCTGCGCCCCGGTCTCGCCCTGGCTGGCGAGCGACGGCCGGCCGCCGCCGCCCGCGGCGCCGTCCGGGCGGAAGTAGACGATCCCGGCGGCGACGGCGGCGATGCCGACGATGCCCGTGAGGGCGCCGGCGAGGCCGAGCCGGCCCGCGCCGCTCTTCCTTCTTCGTCGGTGTGAGTGGTAGCTGTTCGACACGTTTCTCGTGCTCCCTCGGGCCCGTTTCGTGCCCAGTAAGCGGGTCCTGCCTGCAGGGGCCAGACACGATACAGGACGGCCGGAACGACGGCGGCCGGGCCTCCCTCACCGGGGAAGCGGCGGAACCACCTGGTCAGGGCCTTACGAAGTGCGTCCGACAAGGGCGTCGCGGCCGAGCCCGCGCAGCGAGGCGTCCAGCACCTGCGCGGTGTGCGCGACCGCGATGGGGGCGCCGCGGCGTTGCAGCGCGGTGGCGATCTGCATGGAGCAGCCGGGGTTGGCGGCGACGAGTAGTTCGGCTCCGGTGGCGTCCACGTTCACCGCCTTGCGGTCGCCCAATGCGGAGGCGGCCTCCGGCTGAAGCAGATTGTAGGTGCCGGCGGAGCCGCAGCAGAGGTCGGGTTCGGCTATCTCCACGACGGTCAGCTCCGGGATCCCGGCCAGCAGGGCCCGCGGCTGGGCGCGGACGCCCTGCGCGTGGGACAGGTGGCACGCGTCGTGGTAGGCGAGGGTGACCGGAAGTGGCCGCCGTTCCGCGCGGGGCCCGAGTTCCACGAGGAACTCGGCGAGGTCCCTGGTCTTCGCCGACAGCGCCTCGGCGCGCGCCGCCCAGGCCGGGTCGCCGGCGAGCAGCGCCCGGTACTCCTTCATCGCCGAGCCGCAGCCCGCCGAGTTCACCACGATGACGTCGGCGGACTCGAAGGTCTCGACGGTCCGGCGGGCGAAGGCGCGGGCCTCGTCCTCGCGGCCGGAGTGCAGCGACAGCGCCCCGCAGCAGCCCTGGTTCGCGGGGATGACCACGTCGCAGCCCTCCAGAGCCAGGACGCGCGCGGTGGCCGCGTTGACGCCGGGGAAGAACTCGCCTTGGACGCAGCCCGTCAGCATCCCGACCGTCGCGCGGCGCTTCCCGCGCGCGGCGACGAACTCGGGAAGGCGCGGCGCCTTGCCCAGGGGCGGTGCGAGACGCTCCATCGCCGCGATGGACGGCGAGATGCGTTCCAGCACGCCGCTGCGCCGCACTAGGCGGTCCAGACCCGACTTCTGGTAGGCCCGCAGCGGGCCGCGCAGCGCGCGGAGCCGACGCTTGTAGGGGAACAGGCGGAAGATGGCCTCGCGTATGGCCCGCTCCTTCAGCGAACGGGGATGCTCGCGTTCCACCTCCGCCCGGGTGGTCTCGATGAGCCGGTCGTACTGCACGCCCGACGGGCATGCCGTCACGCACGCCATGCATCCGAGGCACTGGTCGAAGTGCTGCACCATCGGCGCGTTGAGGGGCGCGCCCTCGACGTGCTGCTGCATGAGGTGGATGCGGCCGCGCGGGGAGTCCATCTCCTCGCCCCACAGCACATAAGTGGGGCACGTCGGCAGGCAGAAACCGCAGTGCACGCAGTCGCCGAGAAGCTTCGGGAGGTCGTCCTGGGCGCTCATCTAGATTCCTCCCACGAAGCGGCCGGGGGACAGCCGGTGATCCGGATCGAACTGGTCCTTCACCCGGCGCATAAGGGAGAGGGCCGGCACGGGCCCCCACAGGTCGATCTCACCGCGCACTTCCTGCGGCGCATAGCGGACGACGGCGGCGCCCTTGTGTCGGCCCAGGACGTCGCGCAGCGCGCCGAGCGCCGTGGCCACCTCCTCGGACGTGGTGCCGGAGGGGAGGCCGATCTGCCCGTGTCCGCTGCCGCTCCATGTCATCGCCACGCCGGGCCGTAGGCCGTCGACGAGGCCGACGAGTTCGCGGAGGGACGGCGGTGGTGCGGTGACGTCGATGAGGGTGGTGCCGTCCGGGTACAGGCCCCAGCCGTCCGGCGCCTCTTCGGTGATCTGAGCGTCGCCGCCGAGGAGCTTCACGAGCTGCCCAGCGCGCGCGGCGACACCGTCCGGGACGCCTTCCAGCAGCGCCGCGACCGTCCCGGGGCCGATGAATTCGAGGGCGCTCGGAGCCGTGGGGGAGTGCAGGACGGTCTGGACGGCCTCGTGCGCCTCGTCCGGGCCGCCGACCCTGCGCGCGACCCACGCCGTGGCGGCCGGCACCGGATGCAGGCGGAACGTCGCCTCCACGATGAGCCCGAGGGTGCCGTACGAGCCGGAGAACAGCCGCCCCAGGTCGTATCCCGCGACGTTCTTGACGACCTTCCCGCCGGAACGCGCGATCTTCCCGTCCGCCCGGACGACCGTGAGCCCGATGACGAGGTCGCGCGGCGTGCCGAACAGCGTCCGGAGCGGGCCGGCGGCCGCGGTGGCGATCGTCCCGCCGACCGTGGAGCCGGGCAGCGGGACGTCCAGGGACAGCCGCTGCCCCTCCTCCGCGAGCCGCTCGGCCAGCGCCTCCAGCGGCAGCCCGGCCTCCGCGGTCGCGACGAGGTCGCCCGCGGCGTGCTCGACGAGCCTGTTCAGCCGGTGCGTGTCCACCAGCAGATCGCAGCGCTCCGGGGGCGTCCCCCAGTCCAGCCGCGTCTCGGCGCCGCGCGGGACCACGGACAGGCCCTGCTCGGCGGCGACGCGCATCACCTCCGCGGCCTCCGCGACGGACGCCGGCGCCGCCACCAGCGCGGGCTGCACGCCCAGCACGCCCTCCTCGGGCTCACCGGCGCGGACGTCGCCGCAGACCTTCGCCAGAGCCTCCAACGGCCGCATCAGAAGATGTCCGCCTTTCCCTCGTACGGGTGCGGGCCCTTGCGCACGCCCGGGACCTCGCCGCACAGCCGCGGCGTGGGGAACACCTTCCCCGGGTTGCACAGTCCAGCGGGATCGAACCCGCAGCGGACCATCTGCATCGTGTCCAGATCGGTGTCGGTGAACATCCGCGGCATGTAGCGGGACTTGTCGACGCCGACGCCGTGCTCGCCGGTGATGGACCCGCCGTGCTCGATGCACAGGTCGAGGATCGCGCCCGACACCTCCTCGGCGCGCTCCGCGGCACCCGGCTCGGCGTCGTCGAACAGCACGAGCGGGTGCAGGTTGCCGTCCCCGGCGTGGAACACGTTCGCCACCCGCACGCCCGACTCGGCCGACAGCGCGTCGATCCGCGCCAGCACCTGCGGCAGCGCCGTGCGCGGGATCACGCCGTCCTGGACGAGGTAGGCGGGGCTGATCCGGCCGACGGCGGCGAACGCCGACTTGCGGCCCTTCCAGATCAGCGCGCGCTCCGCGTCGTCCGCGGCGATCCGGATCTCGAACGCGCCCGCGTCCCGGCACAGCCGCTCCACCTCGGCGAACTGCGCGGCGACCTCCGCGTCCGGGCCGTCCAGCTCCACGATCAGCACCGCGCCCGCGCCCGGCGGGTACTCGCAGCGCACCGCCGCCTCGGCCGCCTCGATCGACAGCGCGTCCATCATCTCGATCGCCGCCGGCACCATCCCGGCGCCGATGATCGCCGACACCGCCGTCCCGCCCGCCTCGATCGAGTCGAACGCCGCCAGCAGCGTCTGCACGGTCTCCGGCACCCGGGTCAGCCGCACCGTGATCCTGGTGGTGATGCCGAGCGTGCCCTCCGCCCCGACGAACACGCCGAGCAGGTCGTAGCCGGGGCCGTCCGCCGCCAGCTCCACCAGATCGCCGTCCGGCGTCACGACCTCGCACGCGAGCACGTGGTGCGCGGTGAAGCCGTACTTCAGGCAGTGCGCGCCGCCGGAGTTCTCCGCCACGTTCCCGCCGACCGAGCAGATCTGCTGGCTGGACGGGTCGGGCACGAAGTAGTACCCGTACGGGCGCACCGCGCGGGTGACGTCCAGGTTGATCACGCCGGGCTCCACCACGGCGCGCTGCCCCGGGATGTCGATCTCCAGGATCCGCCGCATCCGGGATGTGACGATCAGCACCCCGTCCGCGCGGGGGAGCGCACCGCCCGACAGGCCCGTCCCGGACCCGCGCGCCACGTAGGGGACGCCCGCCTCCGCGCACGCGCGCACGATCGCCGCGATCTCCTCCGCGCTGTCGGGCAGCACGACGATCCCGGGCGTCGAACGGTGGTTGGTGAGGCCGTCGCATTCGTACGTGCGCAGCCGCACCGGGTCGGTGATCACCCGGTCGGGTCCGAGCAGCGCGTCCAGCTCCAGGGCCAGCGACGTGAGTACCGGTTCCATCCCCTCCACCATCCTCCGGGTCCCGTGCGGACGGCAAGATCGGACCGCCCCGCCGACGGCGGGACCGGGCCGCCCCGCGCGGGGCGGCCCGGTCCCGGCATCACATCACGGGAACTGCTGGTAGGCGGGGGTGGTGAGGAACTCGGAGTACTCGTCGGCGAGCGTGACCTCCTTGAAGAGGGTCACGGCCTGCTCGTAGCGCGGCTCGTTGTAGGCGTCGCCGAGCTCGGCGCGGATCTTGGCCAGCTCCTCGTCCAGGAGCCGCTCCACCCACTCCTTGGTGATCTTCTGGCCCTCGGCGGTGGAGACGCCGTTGTAGATCCACTGCCACACCTGCGAGCGGGAGATCTCCGCGGTGGCGGCGTCCTCCATGAGGTTGTGGATGGCGACGGCGCCGGAGCCGTTGAGCCAGGTGGCCAGGTAGCGCAGGGCGACGTCGATGTTGTTGCGCAGGCCGGCCTCGGTGATGTCGCCCGGGGTGGCCTTGACGTTGAGCAGGTCGGCGGCGGTGACGCTGACGTCCTCGCGGAGCCGGTCGCGCTGGTTGGGCTTGTCGCCCAGCACGCCGTCGAAGACCTCGCGGCAGACCGGGACGAGGTCGGGGTGGGCGACCCAGGAGCCGTCGAAGCCGTCGCCGGACTCGCGGGTCTTGTCGGCCCGGACCTTCTCCAGCGCGACCTTGTTGACCTCCTCGTCCTTGCGGGACGGGATGAACGCGGCCATGCCGCCGATGGCGTGCGCGCCGCGCTTGTGGCAGGTGCGGACCAGCAGCTCGGTGTAGGCGCGCATGAACGGCGCGGTCATCGTGATCGCGTTGCGCTCGGGCAGCACGAAGTCGGCGCCGCGGTCCCGGAACTTCTTGATCACCGAGAACAGGTAGTCCCAGCGGCCGGCGTTCAGGCCCGCGGAGTGGTCGCGCAGCTCGTAGAGGATCTCCTCCATCTCGAACGCGGCCGGGATCGTCTCGATCAGCACGGTGGCGCGGATGGTGCCGCGCGGGATCCCCAGGCGGTCCTGGGCGAGGTTGAAGGCGTCGTTCCACAGCCGCGCCTCGAGGTGGCCCTCCATCTTCGGCAGGTAGAAGTACGGGCCCTTGCCCTTGTCCAGCTGCCGGCGCGCGCTGTGGAAGAAGTAGAGGCCGAAGTCGAACAGCGAGCCCGACATCGGCTCGCCGTCGACGAGGAGGTGCTTCTCCTCCATGTGCCAGCCGCGCGGGCGGACCACGATGGTGGCGAGCTCCGCGTCGTCCTTGAGCGCGTAGGACTTGCCGGACTTGGCGTCGGTGAAGTCGATGGTGCGGTCGAGGGCGTCGCGCAGGTTCAGCTGCCCCTCGATCATGTTGTTCCACAGCGGGGTGTTGGCGTCCTCGAAGTCGGCCAGCCACACCTTCGCGCCCGAGTTGAGCGCGTTGATGGTCATCTTCCGGTCCGTCGGGCCGGTGATCTCGACGCGGCGGTCCTCCAGGCCCGGCGCCGGGTCGGCGACCCGCCAGGTCGCGTCCTCGCGGACGGACGCGGTCTCGGGCAGGAAGTCCAGCGTGCCGCCCTCGGACAGCCGGCGCTGCCGCTCCGCGCGGGCCGCCAGCAGCTCCTTGCGGCGGCCGCCCAGCTCACGCTGCAGTGCGGCGAGCAGGCCGAGCGCCTCGGGCGTCAGGATCTCCTCGTACCGCTCCCCGAGAGGCCCGTTGACCTCGACACCTTCCAGTTCGGCCATCTGCTCGCCCTTTCGTATCGTGAAATTCCACTTCTGTCTTACGGAGTAACGCTACTCGGCGGTACGGAGCCCGGTCAAAGCGGGGGCGCCCCGCCGGCCGTGCCGTTCACCTCCCCGCGCGCGCGGCGGGTACGCACCTGATAACCACGTGACCCCCGAGGACGGCCCGTGAGACGATCCCGGGGAAGACACAGCCGCGCCGCGGCGTTCTACCGAGGACATATGACTCTTCCTTTCTCTGCAGACCAGACCCACGAAGACCGGACCTACGACGAGTTCGAAGCCGAGCCCATGACCGGCGAGCTCGACCTCGAGGACCGGCGGGCACTGCGCCGCGTCGCGGGACTGTCCACCGAGCTCACCGACGTCACCGAGGTCGAGTACCGTGCCCTGCGGCTGGAGCGGGTCGTCCTCGTCGGCGTGTGGACGGAGGGCACCGCGGCCGACGCCGAGAACTCGCTGCGCGAACTGGCGCTGCTCGCCGAGACCGCGGGCTCCCAGGTGCTCGAGGGGCTCGTCCAGCGCCGGTCCCGGCCCGACCCGGCCACCTACATCGGCTCCGGCAAGGCCGCCGAGCTGCGCGACGTCGTCATCTCGACGGGCGCCGACACCGTCATCTGCGACGGCGAGCTGGCGCCCAGCCAGCTCCGGCACCTGGAGGAGACCGTCCAGGTCAAGGTCATCGACCGGACCGCGCTGATCCTCGACATCTTCGCCCAGCACGCCAAGAGCCGCGAGGGCAAGGCGCAGGTCGAGCTCGCGCAGCTCAACTACCTGCTGCCGCGCCTGCGCGGCTGGGGCGGCAACCTGTCCCGGCAGGTCGGCGGGCGCGCCGCCGGCGGCGTCGGCATCGGCGGCCGCGGCCCCGGCGAGACCAAGATCGAGCTGGACCGGCGGCGGATCCGCACCCGGATGGCCAAGCTGCGCCGGCAGAACGCCGAGATGTCCAAGGCCCGCGACACCAAGCGCGGCGAGCGGCGCCGCAACGAGGTGCCCGCCGTCGCCATCGCCGGCTACACCAACGCCGGCAAGTCGTCCCTGCTCAACCGGCTCACCGGCGCCGGGGTGCTGGTGGAGAACGCGCTGTTCGCCACCCTCGACCCCACCGTCCGGCGGGCCGAGACGCCGGGCGGCCGCGCCTACACCCTCGCCGACACCGTCGGGTTCGTCCGGCACCTGCCCCACCAGCTCGTCGAGGCGTTCCGCTCGACGCTGGAGGAGGTCACCGACGCCGGGCTGATCCTGCACGTCGTGGACGGCTCCGACGCCGACCCGGAGGCGCAGATCGACGCCGTCCGGGAGGTGCTCCGCGAGATCGGCGCCGACGCGATCCCCGAGATCATCGTCATCAACAAGGCGGACGCCGCCGACGACCTGGCCATCGCCCGCCTCCAGCGGCGCGAACCGCACAGCGTCGTCGTCTCCGCCCGCACCGGGTTCGGCATGGAGGACCTGCGGGAGGCCATCGAGGCCGACCTGCCGGGCCTGGAGGCCGAGCTGCGCGCGCTGGTGCCGTACGAGCGCGGCGACCTGGTCGCGCGGGTGCACGACCGCGGCGAGGTGCTCAAGCAGGAGCACGTCGCCGAGGGCACGCTGCTGCACGCGCGCGTCCCCGAGGACGTCGCGGGCGAGCTGTCCCGGTACGAGATCGCGGCACAGATCGTCTGACCGCGCCGGCCTCCCGGCCGCGCACGCGTTCGCACGGGCTCGGGCCGTCCGAAAGGGCGGTCCGGGCCCGTCCGAATATCGTCCCCGGGCGGATCCTGGTCGCCGAACGGTGACAGCTTCCCCAATCGGCTTGACGGTTCAGTTGAAATCCGTACGGTCGAAGGGCTAGGGGGCGGGTGATGGCTGTCGATGGGCTGCGAACGCACACAACGAGGTGCACGGACGGGCGTGCGGGCCGTGTCCGGTCGACCGGCCGGGCCCGCTCAGAGCTTGTCGGGCGGGCCTTCAGTGCACTACCGTGACGAAACCGATATCTCCGGTCTCGTTGCCAGTGGTGGTCGCCCGATCACCCGACCCTCCAACGGTGAATCGCCGGCACCCAGTCGGCGTTTCGGATCGAGAGCAGGTGGCCCCATCGATGGCAGGTGCGAACACCGGACGGCGAGCAGGCGGCCCGTTCCGTCCCTCCCTGCTCCTTGCACACGGAGCGTCCGGTACCGCGCCCGGCGGCGCGTCGTCCCAAGCAGGTCGGTGACCCTATGACGGTACGGCTGTTGACGAACATCGGCAGGCTCTGGACGGGCACCGACGTCTGCAGCAACGCCGCCGTGCTGATCCACGACGACCGGATCGTCTGGGCCGGTCCCGCCTCGGACCTCCCGCAGAGCGTCCCGGGGATCATCGACGACATCGTCGACGTCGACCACGTGGAGAACCTCGGCGGCGGCCTGGTCACCCCCGGCCTCATCGACGCCCACTCCCACCCCGTCTACGCGGGCAACCGGTGGGCCGAGCTCGCGATGCGCACCAGCGGCTCCTCGCACTCGGCCATCGCGGCGGCGGGCGGCGGCGTCAACTCCACCGTCACCGTGACCCGCGGCACCGACCCGTGGACGCTGTGCAACGGCGTCCGGGAACGGCTGCGCCAGTGGATCCTCGCCGGGACCACCACCGTCGAGGCCAAGACCGGCTACCACCTCACCCGCGACGGGGAGCTCGCCGACATCCGGATGCTGCGGTCGCTGGAGGGCGAGCCGTCCATGCCGCGCATCCACGCGACGTTCCTGGCCGCCCACATCCTCCCGCCGGAGTTCTTCGGCCGCCGCCGCGACTACATCGAGGCCGTCCGCCTGTGGGCCGGCGACGCCGCCGTGGCCGGCGCCGACTCGATCGACGTCTACTGCGACGAGGGCCACTTCACCGCCGAGGAGGCCCGCGCCCTCCTGCTCACCGGCAAGCGCGCCGGGCTGAAGGCCCGCATGCACGCCTGCGCCAACGAGCGCATCGGCGCCGCGCAGGTCGCCGCCGAGGTCGGCTGCGCGTCCGCCGACCTGCTCACCCAGGCCAACGACGACGACATCAAGGCCCTCGCGCACGCCGGCGTCACCGCCACCGTCTGCCCCGGCAGCGCCCTCAACAGCAGCCGCGCCCCCGCGCCCGTCCGGCAGATGCTCGACCGCGGCGTCACCGTCGCGCTCGGCACCGACCACAACCCGGGCCAGTGCGGCATCACCTCGATGCCGCTCGTCATCGGCCTGTCCGTCGCGATGTTCGGGCTGAGCGTCACCGAGGCGCTGCGCGCCGCCACCCTCGGCGGGGCCGCCGCCCTGCGCGTCGGCGACCGCGGCTCCCTCGCCCCCGGCATGCTCGCCGACATCGTGCTGTGGGACGCCGACCACGAGGGCGCGTTCGCGTGGGCGTTCGGCCTGCGCGCCCTGCGGGTGTGGCGCGGCGGCGTCCCGGTCCAGCCCTGACGGCCGGGGGTAATGTCCCGTTCATGGGCAGCGCCGTCGCGGTCGTCACGGATTCCACCGCCTACCTTCCGCCGGGGCTCGCCGAACGGCACGGGCTGACCGTCGTCCCCATGCAGATCTCCTTGGGCGGCCCCATGCGCGACGAAGGCGACATCGGCGGCGACGAGGCGGTCCGTGCGCTCCGGGACCGGCGGCCCGTCACCACGTCCCGCCCCTCACCCGGACGGTTCGCCCAGGCCTACGAGAGCGCGGCGGAGGCCGGTGCGGGGGCGGTGGTGTCCGTGCACCTTTCCGCCGCCATGTCCGGGACGCTCGCGGCCGCCCGCCTCGCCGCCGCGGACGCGCCCGTTCCCGTCCACGTCGTCGACAGCGGCACCATCGGCATGGGACTCGGGCTCGCCGCCCTCTCCGCGGCCGCCGCCGCGATGGCGGGCGCGGACGCCGAGACGGCCGCGCGCGTCGCGTCGCGCCGTGCCGGGATGTCCCGGTCCCTGCTCTACGTCGACACGCTCGAGCACCTGCGCCGCGGCGGCCGGATCGGCGCCGCCGGGGCGCTGCTCGGCTCCGCGCTCATGGTCAAGCCCCTCCTGGACATCGCGGGCGGGCGGATCGTGCCGCTGGAGAAGGTCCGCACGTCCGCGCGGGCCCTGCCCCGGCTGGAGGAGATCGCCGTCGAGCAGGCGGGCTCCCGCCGCGTCGACCTCGGCGTCCAGCACCTCGCCGCCGCCGCCCGCGCCGACGCCCTCGCCGCCCGGCTGCGCGACCGCATCCCGCACGTCGAGGACGTCTACGTCGGCGAGGTCGGCCCCGTCATCGGCGCCCACGTCGGCCCCGGGATGCTCGGCGTGGTGATCGCCCCGCACCTCTGACCTGTTCGCCATAACCCCTGGTCAGGCGGGGTGCGTCGCGGGTTTTCCACATTTTCCGCAGGCCCTGCTCGCGGGCGGGCACCGCACCTAGCGTCGGCGTCATGACAGCCAACGACCGCCTCCAGGGCCTCGCCGACCGGCTCAGACCGTCCGCGCAGCCGCCGTCCGCCCGCCTGCGCTCCGGACCCGAGAGGGCGAACGTCCGCGTCCTGGCCGTCATCGCGGTGATCGCCGCGCTCGTCGCCGGCGGCTACCTCTGGCTGGCCCGCCCCCGCCCCGACCCGGCCCCCTCCACCGCGGACGCCGCCGCGACCGAGGTCCCCGCCGCGGCCCCGTCCTCGGGACCGTCACCCGGCGCCGTCCCCGCCGGTGCCACGAACCCGGCGTCCGTGGTCGTCCACGTCCTCGGCAAGGTCAAGAACCCCGGGGTGGTCACCCTCCCGTCCGGCTCCCGCGTCGAAGAGGCCATCAAGGCCGCGGGCGGCGTGCGTCCCGGCGCCGGTACCGGCACCCTCAACCTCGCCCGCAAGCTCGTCGACGGCGAGCAGATCCCGGTCGGCGTCCGCCTTCCCTCGCCCGGGCCCGGCACCCCGCCACCGGGCCAGCCGCCACCCGGCTCCGCCGCGCCGGGCACGCCCGTCGACCTCAACACCGCCACCGCCGAACAGCTCGACCAGCTCCCCGGCGTCGGCCCCGTCCTCGCCCAGCGCATCGTCGACTACCGCACCCAGCACGGCGGCTTCCGCTCCGTCGACCAGCTCCAGGACGTCGACGGCATCGGCGCCCGCCGCTTCGCCGACCTGAAACCGATGGTGCGCGTATGACCCGCGACCTCCGCCTGGCCGCTCCCGCCCTCGCCACCTGGATCACCGCCGCCCTGACGATCGGCTTCCCGCCCGCCCTCACCTGGACCGTGGCCGCCACCACAACCGCCACCGCCATCTACCTCCTCGCCACCCACCGCCCACCCCCTACCGCCCCGCCAACACGACCTCCCCAGCCCGAGACCGGCCAGCACCCCGACAGCTTCCAACCGCGGACGTCACCGGAGACGGTGCGCAGAAGCGGGCTTCCAGCCGCTGAGGACTGGCCCTTGTCGTCGGACGCGGTGGTGCGATCGCGGCAGGCTGGAGGCAGCGTCGAGCTCTCCCGCGACATTGGCCACCAGCCGGAGAGCCGTGTGCGCGGGACAGCGCCAGTGTCGGCATTCAGGACTGAACGTTCGGCCGTCGAGAACCGGCCCTTGTCGTCGGACGCGGCGGGGAGAGGGGCGCCTTGGTCGGAGGAGGCCAATCGGTTCTCGTCTGGGAGCGGACAGGGGCGGAGCGGACAAGGGCAGGGTGGCGGAGAGCAGTGGACGCCGCCGGAACGAGGGTTCAGGCGCGGAGGGGCGGCCGCCGCGCGCGATCAGCCCTTGCTGGCGGATAACGCGGTCGAGGGAGCGCGGCGCATGGCTGCGGGACCGGTGGTCGAGCAGCGGGCGTTGGGGCGGTCGGCGGCCGATGAAGAGCGCTTGGGCTCAGCACTCTTGCGGAGGGTCCGGAATTGGGCTGGCGCAGGCGGAGCTTCACACGTCCTCAACCGGCGGCTGCTGGGAATGGTGCTGGTCTGTATCGCCGCGTCCGCGACGGGTGTCGCGTTCCGTGCGACCGCTGTCGGTACCGGGCCAGTGCGGGCGCTCGCGCAGGTCGGAGGGGCAGCAGCGGCTGAGGCGGTGCTGACAGGGGATCCGCAGGCCAGGAAGGCCGGGGGGCGGCCCATGGTGATCGTCCGGGCGCGGGTCGAGGCGGTGGCGCGGGCCCGGGTGCGCGTGCCGGTGCTGCTGATCGCGCACGACCCGCGGTGGCTCGGGCTGCTGCCGAGCCAGCGGGTGCGGCTGCGCGGCCGGTTCGAGAAGCCGCGCGGCGCCGAGCTGCTCGCAGCCGTGGTGATCGTGCGGGGCCCGCCCGCGCCGCTCGGCGGCCCGTCCGCCGTCCAGCGGGCCGCCGAATCCGTCCGGGCGCGGTTGCGCGCGGCGGTCGCCCGGCTCCCGCCCGACCAGCGGGGCGTCCTGCCCGGCATGGTCGACGGCGACACCTCCCGGCTCGATCCGGCCCTCGCCGAGGAGTTCCGCACCGCGGGCCTGAGCCACCTGCTGGTCGTCTCCGGCGCCAACCTCGCGATCGTCATCGGCGCGGTGCTCTGGCTGTGCCGCGCCGCCGGGCTCGGGCGGAGGCGCGCCCCGCCGGTCGCGGCCGTCGCGGTGGCCGCGTTCGTACTGGTCGCGCGTCCGGACCCGAGTGTCCTGCGGGCCACGGTCATGGGCCTGGTGGCGCTCCTCGCGCTGTTCACCGGACGGTCACGGCAGGGCGTGCCCGCACTCTGCGCGGCGGTACTCCTCCTCGTCCTGATCGACCCGGAATTGGCGCGGTCATACGGCTTCGCGCTGTCCGTGCTGGCGACGGCGGGCCTGCTCGTCCTGGCGCCGCCGTGGCGGGAGCGGCTCGCGCGCCGCCTGCCCGGCCCGCTCGCGGACGCCCTCGCCGTCGCGGCGGCCGCCGAGATCGCCGTCGCGCCCGTCCTGGTGATGCTCTCCGGAGAGGTCGGTGTGGTGTCCCTGTTCGCGAACCTGCTCGCCGCGCCGGCCGTGGCGCCCGCGACGCTGCTCGGCGCGCTCGGGACCGTGATCGCGCCCGTGTCCCTGCCGCTCGCCCGCCTGGCGATCCGGCCCGCCGGCCTGGCCGTGGGCTGGATCATCTGGATCGCACGGACCGCCGCCGCGCTCCCGTACGCCACCGTCCCGTGGACAGGCGGCGGCCTCGGCGCGGTGACGCTGCTGCTGGCCGGCGGGGTCGCCGTCCTGATCCTGCGCCACCCGGGGCTCCGCACGGCCGCCGTCGCGGCGATGGCCGGGGTTCTGATCGCCGTCGTCGTGCTGCGAATCACGGCCCCGGGCTGGCCGCCGCCGGGCTGGCAGATGGTCGCCTGCGACGTCGGTCAGGGCGACGCCCTCGCGCTCGCCGCCGGACCCGGCCGCGCCGTCGTGGTGGACACCGGCCCCGCCCCCGCCCCGGTCGACCGCTGCCTCTCCGGCCTGCACGTGAAGGACGTTCCGCTGCTGGTCCTGACCCACCCGCACGCCGACCACATCGGCGGAACGTCCGGCGTCCGGCACGGGCGCACCGTCCACGAGGTGGTGAGGACGTCCCTGACCGACGGCGCCGAGAACCGCTTCATCGCCGGCCTTCCGTCCCGTCCCGCGCTCGCCGGACGGCAATGGCGCGTCGGCGACCTCACCCTCGTGATCATCGCCCCTCTGGCCACCGGCCCCGCCCTGTCACCGCAGGACGACGGCACCACGATCAACAACGCCAGCGTCGTCCTCGTGGCCCGCCGCCCGGGATTCAGCGCCCTGCTGGCCGGTGACGTCGAGACCGAAGCACAGCGCGTTCTGGAGACGAGCGTTCCCCGCGTCCAGGTGCTCAAGGTCCCGCACCACGGCTCGCGCAGCCAGGACCCGCGCTTCCTGGCCGCCGCCCATGCGGCGATCTCCCTGGTCTCGGTCGGACGGGACAACGACTACGGCCACCCGGCCCCCTCGACCCTCGGCCTCCTGCACCGCCTTCGCACCCAGGTCCACCGCACCGACCAGGACGGCGACATCGCCATAGTCCGCACCCGAACCGGCATCGCCGCCGTCCCCCACCACTGATCCGCCCGCCTGGCGGCAGGCGGTGATGTCCGATGAGGGCGTCTGCTGGGAGGCAGGGGATTGCCGGCGGGGGCGGGTTGGCGGAAACGGCGGTGGCGGGGGAGCGGGAGGTGGCGCGGGGAGGGGGCGGGGCGTGGCATGCTGCAAGGGTGTCCGAGGCCATCATCCTGATCGTGGGAGACGAAGAGCTGCTCGTGGAGCGGGCGATCGGCGAGGTCGCCGCGTCCGTGCGGGCGAAGGACCCGGACGCCGAGGTCATCGACCTCGCTCCGGGCGGGCTGGAGCCCGGGCGGATCTCAGAGCTGACGTCGCCGTCGCTGTTCGGGGGCGGGAAGGTGCTCGTGATCCGGTCCGCGCAGGACCTCGGCAAGGACCTCACCGCCGAGGTGCTCAAGTACGCCAAGGACCCGGCGGACGACGTGGTGCTCGTGGCCGTCCACCACGGCGGGGCCAAGGGCAAGGCCCTGGTGGACGGGCTGACGAAGCTGAAGGCGCGCAAGATCGCCTGCCCCAAGGTGACCAAGATGGGGGAGCGCGTCGACTTCGTGCGGACGGAGATCCGCCGGTCCGGCGGGAAGATCTCGCCGGACGCGGCGCGCGGGCTGCTGGACGCCGTCGGCAACGACCTGCGCGAGCTGGCGGCCGCGTGCAGCCAGCTCGTCGCCGACACCGGCGGGAAGGTCGACGACGCGGCCGTCGCGCGCTACTACCGGGGGCGCGCCGAGGTCAGCGGGTTCACCGTCGCGGACAAGGCGATCGAAGGGCAGCTCGCGGAGGCGCTGGAGCAGCTGCGGTGGGCGCTCGCGACCGGCGTGGCGCCCGTGCTGATCGTCAGCGCGCTCGCCCAGGGGGTGCGGGGGTTGGCGAAGGTCGGCGGCGCGCCCAGGGGCGCCCGTGGCGCCGCGCTGGCCAAGGACCTCGGGATGCCCCCGTGGAAGATCGAGCGCGTGCAGAAGCAGTTGCGCGGCTGGTCGGGCGACGGGGTGGCGCGCGCCCTCACCGCGGTGGCGGAGGCCGACGCGCAGGTGAAGGGCGGCGCGGCCGACCCCGCCTACGCGCTGGAAAAGACCGTCGCCGACATCGTCGCCGCCCGCAACTGACCGCCCTCCACGGCCCGGCAGTTGACCGCCCGGCGTCACCCATGGGTAACTGCCCAACTGCCCCGCCTCTCCGTAGGTGACCGAACTGCGTCGCCCCTGGCGCCCCCTGCGTTGCCCGTCGCACACGCCCCACGCGCCTGCGGGTGACTTCTCCGCGTCGCCCCTGGGCGACCCCCTGCGTCGCCTGCGGCCGATCATTGTCCGCCGCCCACGGCTGACCGTCCGGCGTCACCCGTGGGTAACTGCGCCGCCTCGCCCGTAGGTGATCGCCCTGCGTCGCCTGCGGCTGATCGTCGTCCGTTGCCCGCGTGTGACTGCCGTACGTCGTCCGTTTGATTGCCCTGCGTGGCCATCGACATGATCGCCCGCCCCCAGCCCGCGGCTGACCGCTCGGCGCCGCGCCCAGTTGACTGCCGTCCGTCCTCCGTGGGTGACTGCCCTGGGGCGTCCGCGGGTGGTCGCCGTTCGTAGCGCGAGTGTGACCGACGTCCGGCGTTGTGAGGGATCGCTTTGCGCCGTCCGCGGATGACCGTCTTGCGTCGTCTCGCGTGGGTCACCGTCGTTCGTCGGTGTTCGACGGTGATCGAGGCGCTGGGCGTGTGGCGTCAGGGCGCAGCGGCTTGGGTGCGGGTTGGCGCCCGGCGGGTGAGTGGCGGCTCCGTTGAGTGGGTCAACGCCGCGAGGCGGTGCTGCGCGGGGCGGTGTGGCCGCTTGGTACGGGGGGCGGGTCAGGGGGACTCGGCGGCGGTTTTGAGGCCGTTGGCCTCCATGGTGACGTAGCGGCGGGTCCGGGAACCCATGAGGAGGGCGATCAGCGGGGCGAGGGGGCCGGTCTGGTCGAGGGTGAGGCGGAGGGTGCTGCCGCCCGACGGGCGGGGGAGGACCTCGTGGCCGCCGGTCGTGGTGACGCCGGGGGACGAGGATCGCCAGGTGAAGTTCTCGTTCTCGGTGAACGTGGTGACCGTCCACACCGCGGCGGGCATTCCGGGCTGGTGGACGCGGGCGCGGGCGCCTTCGCGGAGAGGGGCGTCGAGGAGGTCGACGCGGTTCATCGAGGCGGTCAGGTCGGGCCAGCGCTCGACGTCCTTCAGCAGGTTCCAGACGGTCTCGGGGGCGGCGTCGATGTCGACGGCGATCTCGAAGTGCACGGTGGGCTCCCGGTGGTGGTCAGCGCGGTGCGGATCCTGGTCAGCAGGCCGGTGACGAGGGGGTCGGCGTCGCGGCCCGGCAGGTGGACGGCGTAGTAGGGGACGGCGGGCAGGTCGATGATCTCGCGGAGGACGACCCCCGGCGGCGGGACGACGCAGCCGTTCACGACGGCGAGACCGGCGCGCAGGGACACGAAGTGCAGCAGGAGCGGCCAGCCCTCCGCCTCGACGGCGGCCGTCCACGGCACGCCGGCGGCGCGGAGCGCGCGTTCGAGGGCGACGCGGTGCGGGCCGGCCGGCGGCGGGACGACCAGGGACGCGCCGGCGAGGTCGGCGAGGGCGAGGGACGGGCGGGCGGCGAGCGGATGGTCGTCCGGGATCGCGAGCGCCTGCGGGTACGCGGCCAGCGGGACGGTCGCGAGGTCGGCGGGCAGGACGTCCAGGACGGCGACGCCGAGGTCGGCGCGGCCGGTGCGGACGGCGGTGAGGGTGCGCGCGCGGTCGCCGTTGATCAGCCGGACGCCGTGCCGGACGGCGTCGCCGAGCAGGTAGAGGTAGGCGCCCTCGCCGGCGGCGAGGACGGGGAGCCGGGACGGCGCGGTGCCGTCGAGGTCGGCGAGGAACGCGGAGACGCGGGCGTCGAGGTCGCGGGCGAGGCGGGCGACGGCCTCGCCGGTGGGGGTGAGGGCGATGCGGCGGCCGTGCCGGGTGTAGAGGGGGCGGCCGAGCGTCTCGGCGAGCTTGCGGATCTTGACGTGCAGGGCCGGCTGGGAGATGTGCAGGTCCTCGGCGGCGCGGGTGAAGTTGAGGCGCTCGGCGAACGCGGCGAAGGAGGCGAGCGCGTCGGTGGACACGCGGCTCAGCTCCATAGACGAGAACTATAGACCGCCGAGCATTCGATAGTTCAGTTCTAGCGGTGGCGCGGCCAGGCTCAAGGCATGGAACCTCGTCTCGGCATCGATTTCGGCCGCGTGATCCAGGGCGTCTCGGCTCCGGGGACGGCGGACACGGCGTTCCTCGGCGGGTCCTTCGCGGAGGCGCTGGCATCGCCCGCGGCGGACGGCGTGTACGACGTGCTGCCGGGGCTCGTGGACGCGTTCGGCGGGCGCGCGTGGATCATCTCCAAGTGCGGCGACCGGGTCCGCGAGCGGACGCTGGCGTGGCTCGACCACCACGACTTCTACGGCAGGACCGGGCTGGCCAGGGGGAACGTGCGGTTCTGCCGGAAGCGGCCCGAGAAGGCGCTGCACTGCGCGGAGCTCGGGATCACCCACATGATCGACGACCGGCTTGACGTGCACCGGGCGATCCGAGACGTCGTCCCGTACCGGTACCTGTTCGGGCCGCAGAACGGCGAGGTCCCGGACTGGGTGCGGCACGTCCCGTCGTGGGCGGACGCCGCGGCGATCAGCGAAGATATTCCGGCGGGACGGCGTCGGCCAGCCACACGCCGTTCGCGCTGACGCGGAACTCGTGGCCGTCGGCGGCCATCCGCCCGGCGTCGACGACCAGCACGACGGGCCGCCCGCGGCGGGCGCCGACGCGCCGCGCCGTCTCGGTGTCGGGCGACAGGTGGACGGCGTGCCGGTCCATGCGCCGCAGGCCCTCGCGCCGGATCGCGGGGGCGGCGGCCTCGGTGGTGCCGTGGTACAGCAGCTCGGGCGGCGGGACGGCGGGGAGCCCGAGGTCGACGTCGATGCTGTGGCCCTGGACGGCCCGGATCCGGTCGCCGTCGAGGGCGTAGCGCCGCTTGTCGTTGACGGCGACGACGTGCTCGAGCTCGGCGCGGGTGAACGGGAAGCCGTGCCGGGCGGCGGCGTCGAGCAGGTCGGGGACGCTCGTCCAGCCGCCGGCGTCGAGGGTGAGGCCGATCCGCTCGGGGCGGTGCCGCAGGTGCTTGGCGAGGTACTTGGAGATCTTCACCGTACGGCGAGCGTCCATGGATCTCCGACCGCCTTCCCGCCCGGGCATGCGTCAGGGCCGGTCGCGATGGACCGGCCCCGGGCGTGCGCGTCTACCTGAGCGCCGTGCTCACTTCGCCTGCAGGGCGGCGGCCTGCTTGGCGATCGCCGACTTGCGGTTGGCGGCCTGGTTCTTGTGGATGACGCCCTTGCTGACGGCCTTGTCCAGCTTGCGGGCGGCGGCGCGCTGCGCGGCGACGGCGGCCTCGATCTCGCCGGACTCCGCGGCCTCGCGGAACTTGCGGATCGCGGTCTTCAGCTCCGACTTGACGGCCTTGTTGCGCAGCCGCGCCTTCTCGTTCTGCTTGTTCCGCTTGATCTGGGACTTGATGTTAGCCACGTCGTAGTGCCTCAGCCTTGGTTGCGATCATGGCCTGCCGTCTCGGCAGGCGCGAACAGGATGTCTGACGGGGGCGGACGGTGCCCCCGGGGCACGACGCTACGCCACACGCAGTCGCACAGCCTACCAATCGGGCCCGTCCGCCGCGAACCGGCCGGGTCCGGCGGGCCCGGGGCCGCCGCGGAGGCCGTGCACGGAGCATCAGGTCCGGCATGGGACTATGGATGTACAGATCCATTGTCCACCTGTGAGTTTGCGAACGGACCCCGGTGCCAGCGCCTGAGCCTGACAAGACCGATCCCGCGATCATCCGCAACTTCTGCATCATCGCGCACATCGACCATGGCAAGTCGACGCTCGCGGACCGCATGCTGCAGTTGACCGGTGTGGTCGAGGAGCGCCAGATGCGCGCCCAGTACCTCGACCGGATGGACATCGAGCGCGAGCGCGGCATCACGATCAAGAGCCAGGCGGTGCGGCTGCCGTGGAGCTCCGGCGGCACCGACTACGTGCTCAACCTGATCGACACCCCCGGCCACGTCGACTTCTCCTACGAGGTGTCGCGGTCGCTGGCGGCATGCGAGGGCGCGGTGCTGCTGGTGGACGCGGCGCAGGGCATCGAGGCGCAGACGCTCGCGAACCTGTACCTGGCGCTCGAGGCGGACCTGCACCTGATCCCGGTGCTGAACAAGATCGACCTGCCCGCGGCGCAGCCGGAGAAGTACGCCGAGGAGCTGGCCGGGATCATCGGCTGCGACCCGTCCGACGTGCTGCGGGTGTCCGGCAAGACCGGCGAGGGCGTGCGCGAGCTGCTCGACAAGATCGTCGCGGACGTGCCGGCGCCGGTCGGCGACCCGGACGGCCCGGCCCGCGCGCTGATCTTCGACTCGGTGTACGACACCTACCGCGGCGTGGTCACCTACGTCCGGATCGTGGACGGCCACCTGTCGCGCCGCGAGAAGAGCCTGATGATGTCGACGGGCGCGGCGCACGACACGCTGGAGGTCGGCGTGATCTCCCCGGAGCCGAAGCCCGTCCAGGGGCTCGGCGTCGGCGAGGTCGGCTACCTGATCACCGGGGTGAAGGACGTCCGGCAGGCGCGGGTCGGCGACACGGTGACCGTCGCGGGCCGCCCGGCGCCGGACGCGCTCGGCGGCTACCAGGACCCGAAGCCGATGGTGTTCTCGGGCCTGTACCCGGTGGACGGCGACGAGTACCCCGAGCTGCGCGACGCCCTCGACAAGCTGCGGCTGAACGACGCGGCGCTGATCTACGAGCCGGAGACGTCGGCGGCGCTCGGCTTCGGGTTCCGCTGCGGGTTCCTCGGGCTGCTGCACATGGAGATCGTCCGGGAGCGGCTGGAGCGCGAGTTCGGCCTGTCGCTGATCTCGACGGCGCCGAACGTCGTCTACCGGGTGGTCATGGAGGACGGGTCGGAGCACACCGTCACCAACCCCAGCGAGTTCCCCGAGGGCAAGATCGGCGCGGTATACGAGCCGGTGGTGAAGGCGACGCTGCTGTCGCCGTCCGACCACATCGGCGCGATCATGGAGCTGTGCCAGGGGCGCCGCGGGGTGCTGCTCGGCATGGACTACCTGTCGGAGGACCGGGTCGAGATCCGCTACACGCTGCCCCTCGCCGAGATCATCTTCGACTTCTTCGACCAGCTGAAGTCGCGGACCCGCGGGTACGCCTCGCTGGACTACGAGCCGAGCGGCGAGCAGGAGTCCGACCTGGTGAAGGTCGACATCCTGCTGCAGGGCGAGTCGGTGGACGCCTTCAGCCAGATCGTCCACAAGGACAAGTCCCGCGAGTACGGCCTGATGATGACGGCCAAGCTCAAGGAGCTGATCCCGCGGCAGCAGTACGAGGTGCCCATCCAGGCCGCGATCGGGGCGCGCATCATCGCGCGCGAGAACATCCGCGCCATCCGCAAGGACGTCCTCGCCAAGTGCTACGGCGGCGACATCTCCCGCAAGCGCAAGCTGCTGGAGAAGCAGAAGGAGGGCAAGAAGCGGATGAAGACGATCGGGCGGGTGGACGTCCCGCAGGAGGCGTTCGTCGCCGCGCTGTCCACCGGCGGCGAGTCCACCGACAAGGGACGCAAGTAGCGACCCCCGCGGCCGGGCGGCGCTCCGCCCGGCCGGGTTCTCCGGCGACCGGCTACGTGCCGACCGGCTACGTGACGACCGCTACTTCACGATCGGCTATTTGACGATCGGCCAGGCGACGACGACCGGGACCTCCCGGAACTCGCCGCGGTTGGCGGCGCGCGCCGCGTAGACGAGGAAGAACAGCACGACCGCGGTGAACACCAGCGGCACCCAGATCAGGACGTCGACGGCGAGCGCGAGCAGGCCGCCGACGATCCAGACGGCGATCGCCGCGATGCCCATGTTCAGGCCCTGCGCGGCGTGCCGGCGGACGAACGGCGACCGCGCCTTGCCGAGGTAGACGATGGCGGGCGCGATGGCGCCGACGAGGAACTGGCCGAGGTAGGCCATCAGCGACCAGGTCTTGTCGTCGTCGCTGACGGGACCGAAATGGCCGGGCATCTGCGCGGTGCCGCGCCCCTGGGCCGGCTGCTGCCAGCCCTGGCCCGGGCCGTCCTGCGGCGGCTGCTGCCACGCGCCACCGGGCTGCGGGGGCTGCTGCGGCTGCTGCCAGGCCGATCCGGGCTGCTGCCAGGGGCTCTGCTGCTGGGGCGGCTGCTGCCATCCAGGCTGCTGTCCCTGGCCGGGCGACGGGGGAGGCCCGTAGGCCATGGCGGGTGTCCTCTCCGGGTTCGCTGAGCGAGCTTTGGCGAATAGTACGACTCCTAGGACGCATCCGGAGTTCGCCCGGTTTCCGTCTTTCCTGCCCCCGCCGCCCGGCGGACGGCCCGTAACGGCCGGCGCCGGCCGTCAGGGACGCCAGAGGACGCCCGACGGGCTCTGCGGCGTGAGCGCGACCGAGCCCTTCCACGTCAGGAACGAGCTCTCCGGCAGGTACGACGAGTCCAGGAAGAAGCCACGGTTGACGGCGGTGACGGTGGCGGGCGCGCCGTTGTCGCCGAGCCCGGTGGGACGCCGGATCGCCTCGACGCTCGCGATGTCGGACGGCCGCGTGCCCTCGGGCAGCTCGACCGTCGTCGCGACCGGCCCGTCCCGGTCGATCGACCAGGTCGGCTGGTCGTGGTCGGACCGGTACAGCCGCGACGGGTCGGACTTCAGCCGCACCCCGAGCGCGACGCCCGGCACGGACCCGGTCCCGGTGGCGGCGCCGGTGGTCTTGGCGAACTCGGCGAACAGGTACGTGCGCTGGTCGCCGACCGCCGTCGTCGCGGGGTCGGACGGGTTCTCGATCTTGCCTTCGCGGAGCATCTCCTGCGCCATGACCCGGTAGGTCCACGGCTGCTGGTCCATCACGTACTCGCGGGTGCGGTCCTGCGGGCGCGTGGCGGTGACGTCCGGCATGAAGCGCAGCGGCGAGTCCGGCGTGACGGCGTCGCACATGTTGTTGTTCACCGTGCACGTCTGGAGGACTGGGTGATCGGCCTCGTACTTGCCGGTGAACTGCAACGTGGCGTGGTTGGGCGCCTGGTAGACGCCGGTGCCGTCCACGCGGTTCCCCTTGGCGTCGACCTCGACGCGGTAGATCCACTCGATGTCGGTGGTGCGGCCCCAGCGGGCCATGAGGGCGGGCGTGTCCGTCCCGCCGTCCTCGTTGCTCCAGACGACCGAGTATTCGAGGATCTGGTGGCCGGGGGTGGGGGCGGGCCTGGTCTCGTGCCACGCGATCAGCGGGGTGTCGGTCGTGGCGTTCTGGTACGCGTCGCCGGTCACCGCGAGGGTCCGTCCCACCACGACGGGCGCGTAGCGCAGGACGAGCTGGTCGGCGGCGGGCATCCGGACGCCGGTGCGGGCGAGCCGCACCCGCTGCGCGGCGGGGGCGCTGCCCTTGGCGAACCGCAGGGTGACCTTGTGCCGGCCCCGGCCGACGCGGCCGAGGGCGAGGCTGCGGGGCGTCGGGGCGGACGACGGGACGACGAGGTCGGTGACGTGCCGGCCGTCCACCGCGATGGACACCACGGCGGACTCGGCGCCCTTCTTCGCCCACGACACCCCGGGCGCGGACGCGGTGAAGCCGATCAGGGCCTCCCCGGCGCGGCCGGCGGTGAAGGCGAACGAGCGGGCGGGACCGCCCCGCTGGACGTTGATCGTCCGCGCGGCGGCGGTGTCGGCGGAGGGAGCGGCTTCGGCGGGGGCGGCGAGGGCGAGGGGAGCGGCGGCGAGGGCGGCGGCGGACAGGGCGAGGGCTGTGTGACGCGCACGGCTTCTCATGATCGGGAAACCTAGGGCGGCCGGATTGCGCGCCGGTGACGGGCCGGTCCCCGGTGGATGTCGGGATCGTTGCCGCAAGGACGATCTTCGGAACGCCCCCGCGCGCCCCCGGCTCCGGGCGGTACGGCTCAGGCGCCGGTCCAGAGCGGGGCGAACGGCGCCGGATGCTGCATCGACACGGCCGCGAACCGCTCCTCCCCGTCGGCGGACCGCCGGGCGGGGCGCGGCGACCGGCCGTCGGGCCCGTACAGGGTGAGGCCCAGCCCGGGCAGCCGCACGGCCCGCCCGCGCCGCACCACCTCGTGGCCCAGCTCGGCGAGGAGCGCGGTCACGTCGTCGGCGGGCTCGTCCAGCAGGTCGATCCCGTCGAGCCGGAACCGCATCTCCGGGTTGCCGCTCCAGCCGGGCCGCCGCGTCCCGCAGATCTCCGCGACCCGCTCGGCCCCCGTCTCGGACCGGTCCGTCGACAGCGACAGCACCCCGCGCCCGACCTGCACGCTGCGGTGGTCGGCCCACCCGCACAGGAACTGCGCCCTCGGCGGCGGCGTGCCGCACCGCTCCGCGACGGCGTCGAGCGTCGCCCAGGCGTCCGACGCCGGGGTGCTGAACAGCAGGTGGGCGTCCGGGAGCAGCGCGCCGCGGCCCGGCTCCAGCGTGATCACGAACGGGGCGACGCGGCCCGGGAACCGCGCCGGGTCCGCCTCCCGGAGCGTGACCAGGCCCTCCCACTCGACCGGGTCGTCCACCGCGAACCAGGTGATCGCGGCCTCCGCGCCGAGGTCGCCGAAGGTCGCGTCGGTGAGCCGCTCGGCGATCACGGCGCGCATCCCCTCGGCGGTCTCGGCGAGCCTGCGCCGCCACCACGGCGGCTCGGGATCGGAGCGCCCGCCGGTCTGCCAGAGGGTGCCGGGGCCGTCGAACTCGGTGCGCCGCTCCGCGCCCTTGTCGTCCACGACGACGTAGTGCCATCCGCCGGGGCCGCCGCGCAGCAGCACGCGCGCGGGCACACGCCCCCAGTCCACCGGCCCCTCGTTCCGCATTCGGACGACCCTATCCGCCCAAGAGGGGCGGCACGCATCATTGCGGCCCGTGCCGCCCGCGTTCCGCCCGGCTCGACCAAGATCGTCCCGCCCGGGCGGCGATCGCGGCCGGCGGTTTCGCCGCGACACGGCCGGCGCTCCTCGATCCGGGCCCGGATGTCGGTACCGTCGGGGGCAGTGCGTCGACGGTACCGGAGGTTCGAGCGTGACCCACTCCGAGCAGGTCCTGCGTTCCCCGGAGGAGCGCGAGACCGTGAACGGCGCCGTGCGCGCGCTGCGCTCGGCCGCGCCCCTGGGCTGGGAGCGGCTCGGCTTCGAGTTCCGCGCCACCGTCGGCATCGACAGCGCGTCCTTCGAGGTGGAGGACGCCGCCGGCGAGCGCCGCAAGGCCACGCCGCCCGGCCAGGCCGTCGGCAAGATGGACGAGCTGCGCCGCGTGATGTACCGGCGCGGCAAGGGCGCGTGGTTCACCGCCCGGCTGGAGATCGAGCGCTCGGGCCGGTTCAGCGCCGAGTTCGACTACGACGGCGAGCCCGAGTTCACGCCGCCGCTGACGCCGTCCGCCTACGCGCTGGACCTCGACCGCTTCCCCCGCACCGACGCGCACATCCCCGCCTGGCTCCGCCGCAAGCTCGACCAGGCCTGACCATCCCGCCGCGGGCGGCAGACTGTAGGGGTGCCCTCTACGCTGCCCGACGGTGATCCCGTACCCGCCGACGGCGCGCTGCCCGGCAGCGCGCTGGAGGGCCTGGGCACGCGGCCGTTCGCGTTCTACGTGCACGTGCCCTTCTGCGTGACCCGGTGCGGGTACTGCGACTTCAACACCTACACGGCCACCGAGCTCGGACCGGGCGCGAGCCGCGACTCCTACGCCGACACCGCCGTCGCCGAGGTCCGCATGGCCCGCAGGGTGCTCGGCGACGCGGACCTCCCGGTCCAGACGGTCTTCGTGGGCGGCGGCACCCCGACCCTCCTCGCGCCCGACGATCTCGGACGCGTCCTTGCGGCCATCGACGCCGAGTTCGGCCTCGCCCCGGGCGCCGAGGTCACCACCGAGGCCAACCCCGAGTCGGTGGACGAGTCCTACGTGGCGAAGCTCCGCGAGGTCGGTTTCACGCGCGTCTCATACGGCATGCAGAGCGCGCGCGAGCACGTCCTGGCCGTCCTGGAGCGGACCCACACGCCGGGCCGCGTCCCCCAGGTCGTCGAGTGGACGCGCAAGGCGGGCTTCGAGCACATCAACCTCGACCTCATCTACGGGACGCCGGGGGAGACCGACGACGACTGGCGCGCGTCCCTGGAGGCCGCCCTCGCCTGCGAACCCGACCACGTGTCCGCGTACGCGCTCATCGTCGAGGAGGGCACCCGCCTGGCGGCGCAGGTGCGGCGCGGCGAGCTCACCGCCCCCGACGACGACGCCATGGCCGACCGCTACCTGATCGCCGACGACCTCCTGCGCGCGCACGGCCTGCACTGGTACGAGATCTCGAACTGGGCCTCGTCCCCGGAGGCCGCCTGCCGCCACAACCTCCTGTACTGGACGGGCGCGGACTGGTGGGGCGTCGGCCCCGGCGCCCACAGCCACGTCGGCGGCACCCGCTGGTGGAACGTCAAGCACCCCGCCGCGTACGCCGCCCGCCTCGCCGAGGGCACCACGCCCGCGTACGCGCGCGAGATCCTCGACGACGACGACCGCCGCATCGAGCGGATCATGCTCGAACTCCGCCTCGCGGACGGCTGCCCCGCCGACCTCCTCGACGACGCCGCCGTCCGCCGCGCCATCGCCGACGGCCTCGTCGACCCGGCCCCGTACGAGCGCGGCCGCGCCGTCCTCACCCGCCGAGGCCGCCTCCTGGCCGACGCCGTAACCCGCGACCTGACCTGACCCCCCCCCCCCCCCCCCCGAACCCGGCCCCCCCCCCCGCCCACCCCCGCCACAACGTCGACGCCCACATCGCCACGGCCGACACCGTCTTCCCGCCGGCCGGCGGCGCCCCCGGCGGCGTGGCGCTCGGCGCGCCGCCGTCGTCCGGCGCCACCGCCGAGGAGATGGAGTGCGTGCTGCGCTGGCTCGACCTGCCCGGCGTCCGGCTCGTCGAACTGGACGGCGCCTGGACGTGCCCGGCGCACGGCGCCGAGGGCCTGCGGGCCTGGATCGACAACGCCTACGCGAGCCACGACCCCGAAGCCCCCCAGGGAAGGCGCTGACGGGCCGGGCCGCCCACTAAGGTGACGGTGGACACCCCGCGCCCGGAGAGGACGACCCCGCATGGCCCTGCCTCTCTACGACAGCCAGCCCGCGCGGCGCGTCCCGTGGGTGACGTACCTGCTGGTCGCGGTGAACGTCGTGGTGTTCCTCATGACCCCGATGTCGAACTTCGCCACCTGGTACGGCAAGGGCGCCGTCCGCGAGTGCAAGGCCGCCGAGTTCACCTACCAGTACGGCGCCGTGCCCAAGGAGCTGACCACCGGCGACCAGCAGCCGCTGCCGACCGACATCACGAGCCAGTGCGGGCCCGACGGGTACCACAAGGCGCCGTGGACGTCGGCGTTCACCTCGATGTTCCTGCACTCCGGCGCGATGCACCTGCTCGGCAACCTGGTCTTCCTCTTCGTCGTCGGCATGGGCGTCGAGGACCGCCTCGGGCGATGGCGCTTCCTGCTCAGCTACCTCGCGTTCGGGCTCATCGCCGTGTACGGCTTCGCCTGGACCTCGCCCGACTCCACGGTCCCGCTCATCGGCGCGTCCGGCGCGATCGCCGGGGTGATGGGCGCCTACGTGATCCTCAACCCGCGCGGCCGCGTCGTCAGCTACGTGCCGCCGATCATCGTCCTGCGGCTGCCCGTCTGGGTGGTGCTCGGCTACTGGTTCATCCTGCAGTGGCTGTCGCTGGGCGACGAGGAGAGCAGCGTCGCCTACACGGCGCACATCTACGGCTTCTCCGCCGGCGTGCTGTTCGCGCTGCTGGCCCGCCGCGCGGGCCGCACCCGCCGCATCGCGGCGCTCAGCCGCACCTGAGTAGAGTCGGGGGCGTCCGAACTCAGGGGAGGGGCCCAGTGGTCACAGCGATCGTGTTCGTCAAGGCCGACGTCGCGCGCATCCACGAGGTGGCCGAGACGATCGCCGCGCTGGACGGGGTCAGCGAGGTCTACTCGGTCACCGGCGAGCACGACCTGATGGCGATGGTCCGCGTCCGCCGCCACGACGAGCTCAACGACGTGATCCCGGGCCGGGTCAACAAGGTCCCCGGGGTCCTCGGCACCGAGACCCACATCGCGTTCCGCACCTATTCCAAGCACGACCTCGACGCGGCCTTCGCCCTGGGCCTGCCCGACGCCGACTGAGCCGGCGCCCCGTGCGGCCTACGCGGCCGTGATCAGGCTCAGGGAGAGGTCGCCGCAGGGGTGGGCGGTGTGGCCGGGGCGGCCGCGGTAGACGGCGCCCGGAGGCCACGTGGCGGTGTTGGACGCCATCACGCGGCCCGGGGCGTTGACCACGAAGGCGGGCGCGGGGATCTCGCGCAGCACCGGGACGACCTCGTGCTCGAAGGTGCGGGCGAACACGTCCGCGGCGGCGACGCCGGCGAACTCCCCGTCCACGCGGACCGGGGCCGACAGCGTGAGGACGTACTCGTCGCTGCACAGGTAGTCGACGTAGGGGCCGCAGACGGTCTTCTCGGCGCCGCCCTCCGGGCCGGTGAACCAGTCCCAGGCGGTGTAGTCGTACAGGGCGCTGCTCTCGGGGTTCAGGTCGCGCAGCAGCTGGGACGGGCCGGCGGGGCCGGCCTGCCACCACTCCAGGTACCAGGCGGCGTCGGCGAGCAGCCGGGGCGCGGCGATGAAGCCGAGGCCGCACACCAGCGGGCCGAGCCGGGGGAGCAGCAGGGGGCGCAGGGCGGCGAGGTCGGCGCGGGCCGGGACGCGGCCGGCGCCGCGCACCTCCCGCAGCAGCCGCGCCGAGGCGTCGCGGATCTCGGCGACCGTGCCGAAGACGGCGTCGAGGGTCGCGTGCACGCGGTCCGCCGCCGCACCGGCGGACGGTGGCTCGGGGGGCATGGGGGTCCACCTCGGGTCAGAGGGTGAGCCGTCGGTCAATCAGACGTTCTATCGCATTCGCGACGTGACTTTCAGCGACATCCCGGGCCCGGTCCTCCTCGCCCCGCTCGACGGCGTCGACGATCCGGGCGTGCTGGGCGTGCACGGCCCGGCGGGCGCCCGGTTCGTCGTGGACGGCCCAGATGAGCGGCCCGATGTCGGCCTGCAGCCGGATCTCCTCGCGGGTGAGCCGGACGGACTGGGACGCGGCGGCGATCTCCAGGTGCAGCCGGCCGTCCAGCCGGCACATCCGGGGCGCGGCGTCCGGGCGGGTCATCTCGGCGAGGGAGCGGCGCAGCCGGTCGACGTCGCCGGGCAGCGAGCGGCGGGCGGCCAGCCGGGCGGCGGCGCCGGCGATGGCGGCGTAGTGGTCGCCGAGGTCGCGCAGCTCCTCGGCGGACAGCGGGAGGAGCCGCTCGTCGAGGTCGAACGTGCGCGCCGGGGCGCGCACGAAGCTGCCGCCGCCGCGGCCGCGCCGGGTCTCGATCAGCCCCTGCTGACGCAAGGCCATCAGCGCTTCGCGTAGAGTTACCGTCGATATCCCGAGATGTCCGGCGAGATCGGTCTCGCTGGGCAGCTGCTCCCCGTCGTCGAGGAGGCCGAGCGCGATGGCGTCGCCGATCCGCCGGACCACGGCGTCGACCCGGGCGGTGTTGTCGACCGGGGCGAACACGACGAGGCGTGCGCCCTCCGCACCGTCCATGGGCCCCCTCTCCCCGTTGACTCAGTGATACCGGATCGTCACTTGAACTAAAACCTATGACTCCATATGTTTTCGTTCATGCCGGCTACAGCGGTGAGGATCCGCGATCTGCGCAAGACCTTCGGTGCCGTCGAGGCGGTGGCGGGCGTCGACCTCGACATCGGGGACGGCGAGTTCTTCTCGATGCTCGGTCCGTCCGGATCCGGCAAGACCACCGTGCTGCGGCTCATCGCGGGCTTCGAGCGCCCGACGTCCGGGACGGTCGAGCTGGCCGGCCGCGACGTCACGGGCCTCGCCCCCTTCGACCGCGACGTCAACACCGTCTTCCAGGACTACGCGCTGTTCCCGCACCTGGACGTGCTCCGCAACGTCGAGTACGGGCTGAAGGTGCGGCGGGTCCCGAAGGCGAAGCGCCGCGAGCGGGCGCTTGAGGCGCTGCGCAGCGTCCGGCTCGACGGCTTCGAGGCGCGCCGGCCCAGCGAGCTGTCGGGCGGGCAGCGCCAGCGGGTCGCGCTGGCGCGCGCGCTGGTCAACGAGCCGAAGGTACTGCTGCTTGACGAGCCGCTCGGCGCCCTCGACCTGAAGCTGCGCGAGGAGATGCAGGTCGAGCTGAAGACGATCCAGCGCCGCGCCGGCATCACGTTCGTGTTCGTCACGCACGACCAGGAGGAGGCGCTGACCCTCAGCGACCGTATCGCGGTCCTCGACGGCGGCCGCGTCCAGCAGGTCGGCACGCCCGCCGAGGTGTACGAGCACCCGGCGACCGAGTTCGTGGCCGGCTTCGTCGGCACGACCAACCGGATCGGGGACGTCTGCGTGCGGCCGGAGAAGCTGCACGTGCGCATCCTCGACGGCGGCGACGCCCCCGGCGACGGCGAGGGCGCCGCGCCGGACGGCGGGACGGGCGGGCCGGCGGGGGACCGGCACGCCGAGGGCACCATCGCCGAGGTCGTCTACGCGGGCGCCGTCACGAGGTTCGTGGTGGACCTGGAGTCCGGCGACCGGGTCGTCGCGCTCCGGCAGAACCTCGCGGCCTCCCCGGCGGAGGCGACCCGCCACCGCGGCGCCCGCGTCCGGGTCGGCTGGCAGGCGGCGCACGAGTTCCGGGTCGCCGGTGCCGCACCGAGCACTGAAACCTCCGCGAAAACCCCCAACTAAAGAGGAGTTCCTCATGTGGTCCACGCGCATGGCGCTCGCCGCCGCGGCGGCGCTGGCGATCGGACTGGCCGCCGCCGGCTGCGGCGGCGACTCGGGAGACAAGGCGTCCGGAGCCGGGCAGGGCGGCTTCACGGTCCCGAAGGTCCCGATGCAGAAGTCGCTCGGCCAGGGCGAGGGCCAGGTCAACCTGGTCGCCTGGGCCGGGTACGCCGAGGACGGCTCCAACGAGAAGACGGTCGACTGGGTCCACCCGTTCGAGAAGCAGACCGGCTGCAAGGTCAACACCAAGATCGCCGGCACCTCGGACGAGATGGTCGCGCTGATGAAGACCGGCCAGTACGACACGGTCTCGGCGTCCGGCGACGCGTCGCTGCGGCTCATCGCGTCCGGCAGCGTCGCCCCGGTCAACACCGCGCTCGTGCCGAACTACGCCGACATCTTCGCCGGGCTGAAGAACAAGCCGTGGAACTCGGTGAACAACGTGGCCTACGGCATCCCGCACGGCCGCGGCGCCAACCTGCTGATGTGGCGCACCGACAAGGTGAAGCAGGCCCCCGACTCGTGGGGCGCGGTGTTCGACGCCAACTCCCCGTACAAGGGCAAGGTCACCGCCTACGACTCGCCGATCTACATCGCCGACGCGGCGCTCTACCTGATGTCGGCCCGCCCCGAGCTCGGCATCAAGGACCCGTACGCGCTCGACCAGAAGCAGTTCGACGCGTCCGTGGCGCTGCTGAAGCAGCAGCGGGGCATCATCGGCGAGTACTGGTCCGACTACACCAAGGCCGTCCAGTCGTTCAAGAGCGGCGACACCCTGCTCGGCACGACCTGGCAGGTCATCACGAACTACGTGGAGGCCGCGAAGGCGCCGGTGAAGGCGATCGTGCCGAAGGAGGGCTCGACCGGCTGGTCGGACACCTGGATGGTCGCGGCGAAGGCCAAGCACCCGAACTGCGCCTACCAGTGGATGAACTACATCGTGTCCCCGAAGGCGAACGCGCAGGTCGCCGAGTGGTTCGGTGAGGCCCCGGCGAACGCCAAGGCCTGCCAGGAGACCGCGGACAAGAAGTTCTGCGACACCTTCCACGCCACCGACGAGACCTACTTCTCCAAGGTGCACTTCTGGACGACGCCGATCGCCCAGTGCCTGGACGGCCGCAAGAACGTCAAGTGCGTCGACTACTCCAAGTGGACGCAGGCATGGACGGCGATCAAGGGATGACCGCGTCCCCGGCGGCGTCCACCGCCGGTGAGGCATCCGCCCGCCCGGCGCCGGGTCCCCGGCGCCGGGCGGCGGCGCTGCTGCACCGCCGGCCGGCGCTGCGGCTGTCCCTGCTGCTGTCGGCGCCGCTGGCCTGGCTGGTGGTCGCCTACCTCGGCGCGCTCGCCGCGATCTTCGTCACCGCGTTCTGGTCGACCGACACCTTCACCGGCGCGGTCGTCCGGCAGTTCACCCTCGCCAACTTCCAGGACCTGTGGAACGAGCCCGTCTACCGGACGATCGCGCTGCGCAGCCTCGGCGTCGCGGCGGCCGTCACCGTCATCGACACCGCCATCGGGTTCCCCATGGCGCTGTACATGGCGAAGGTGGCCCGGCCCCGGTACCGGCCGTACCTCGTCATCGCGATCCTGGCGCCGCTGTGGGCGGCCTACCTCGTCAAGGCGTACGCGTGGCGGGTGATCCTGGCGCACGGCGGCCTCGCCGACGAGGCGCTGAAGCCGTTGGGGCTGTCCAGCCCCGGATACGGCCTCACCGCCACGATCATCGTGCTGGCCTACCTGTGGCTGCCCTACATGATCCTGCCCGTCTACACCGGCCTGGAGCGGCTGCCGGACTCGCTGCTGGACGCCTCCGGCGACCTCGGCGCCCGCCCGTGGCGCACCTTCCGCTCGGTCGTGCTGCCGATGGTGTTCCCGTCCCTGGTCGCCGGGTCGATCTTCACCTTCTCGCTGTCGCTCGGCGACTACATCACCGTCAAGATCGTCGGCGGCCGGAGCCAGCTGCTCGGCAACGTCGTCTACGACAACATCGGCGCCGCCAACAACCTGCCGTTCGCCGCGGCCGTCGCCACGATCCCCGTCGTGGTCATGCTGGTCTACCTCGCCGCGGCCCGCCGCACCGGCGCCCTCAGGGAGCTGTGATGACCCTCTCGCCCGCCGCGCGGACGGCCCTGCGCGCCGTGATGATCCTCGGGCTCGCGGTCGTCTACGTACCGCTGCTCGTCGTGCTGATCAACTCCGTCAACGCCGACAAGACGTTCGGCTGGCCGCCGACGGACCTCACCGGACGCTGGTGGGCGCACGCGCTCGACAACCCGGGCGCCCGCCAGGCCGTCTGGACGAGCGTCAAGGCCGGCGTCGGCGCCACCGCCGCCGCCATGGTCCTCGGCACCATGGCGGCGTTCGCCGTCGCCCGGTACCGCTTCTTCGGCCGCGAGACCGTCTCGCTGGTCGTGGTGCTGCCGATCGCGCTGCCCGGCATCGTCACCGGCATCGCCCTCAGCAACGCCTTCCAGGTCGTCCTGGAGCCGCTCGGCATCGGCCTCGGCCTGTTCACCGTGATCGTCGGGCACGCCACCTTCTGCGTCGTCACCATCTACAACAACGTGCTGGCCCGGCTGCGCCGCACCGGCACCAGCCTGGAGGAGGCGTCCGCCGACCTCGGCGCCGACACCTTCCAGACGTTCTGGTACGTGACGCTGCCGAACCTGCGCTCGGCGCTGCTCGCCGGCGGGCTGCTGTCCTTCGCGCTGTCCTTCGACGAGATCATCGTGACCACGTTCACCGCGGGCCCCGGCTCCCAGACCCTGCCCATCTGGATCTTCGACAACCTGTTCCGGCCCAACCAGGCCCCGGTCGTCAACGTCCTCGCCGCCGCCCTGATCGTCCTCTCGATCATCCCGATCTACCTCGCCCAACGCCTCTCCAGCGCCAGCCCAGGGGGGCGACCCCCTGGAACCCCCGTCAGCGGTTGAGAGGCTGTTTCGCGGGGGGGGGGGCGGGCGGGAGGACGCATGCAACGACACGACCCGGGGTGCAGCGGGGCGCGCCCCGGCGGCGGAGCCGCGCGGC